>JAITLA010000015.1 GCA_031278145.1 Eubacteriales Family XIII. Incertae Sedis bacterium | reverse complement strand
GTTCCGAAGCGGGTGGCCTTCTCCTACGTGCCGCGGACGCCCTACCACGCGGAGATGAAGCGGCTCTTGCGCGAGGGCCGCTGCGTGAATCCGCTTCTCTACAAGGCGGACGGCGGCATACGGCACAGCCTCGGCGTCAGGAAGAACCTGCTCAGCCATTTCTTCAAGTTCCGCAAGTATTACGGGAAAAAGGGTCTATGACGGAAAAGAACATAAAAATCGGTGTGATGGGCGGCATGGGTCCCGCCGCGAGCGCGCTGTTTTATCGCATGACGGTGGAGCATACGAAGGCGCTGCGCGACCAAGATCACCTGGACATGATACTGCTGAGCCACGCCTCGATGCCGGACCGCACGGAGGCGCTGCTCGAGGACCGGCGCGCGGAGCTTCTCGATCTGCTTCTGACGGACGCGCGGATGCTGGAGGGCTGCGGCGCGCGCGCGATTGCGATCCCCTGCAATACCTCGCACGTGCTCGCGGAGGAGATACAGGCGGGCATAGGCGTCCCCCTGATCAACATGGTGACGGAAAGCGTCCTCGAATGCGCCGCGCGCCTCGCGGACAGGCCCGCGCGGGTCGCGGTGCTCGCCACGGACGGCACGGTGCGGGCGGGCCTTTACCGGCGCGCCTTGGAAGCGCACGGCATCGAGCCTTGGCTGCCGCCCGGCGAGATACAGGAGCTCGTCATGCAGCTCATATACGACGGCGTCAAGAAGGGCGGCATAGTCGATTACGAGGACTTCCGCACGATAGAGCGCGCGCTCGCGCGCGCGGGCTGCGACGCGGCGCTTCTGGCCTGCACGGAGCTGTCGGTGCTCAAGGAGGCGTTCAAGCTGCCCGCGTTCTATATCGACGCCATGCTGACGCTCGTGAAGTGCGTGATCCGCTTCGCGGGCAAGGAATACGTTTGACACAGGGTAAACCATGAAGGCCACGAAGAACGCATATCGCAGCCTGCGCGCCTGCGCGGGCCTGCTGAGGGAAAAGGGCCTGCTCGTCCGCGTTTCGCCCGCGACCGCGGAGGATCGCGCGATAGAGAGCCTGTGCTACGATTCGCGGGAGGCGCGCGCGGGCGCGCTCTTCCTCTGCAAGGGCGCGCGTTTCTCGGCGGAATACCTGACGCGCGCCCTCGCCGCCGGCGCGCGCGCCTACGTCAGCGAGATCGAATACGCGGGCGTGCCCGCGCCCGCGTTGATCGTTTCCGATATACGCGCGGCCCTGGCGGTCTTGGCCAACGGCTATTACGGCGAGATATGGAGAGCCCTGAAGCTCGCGGGCGTGACGGGCACGAAGGGCAAGTCCACGACGGTTTCATACCTCAAGGCCATTCTGGACGATATGCAGGCCGCCCGTCACGGGATGCCGGCCGCGATCCTCTCGGGCATCGAGAATTACGACGGGGTCATCCGCGAGGAATCGCATCTCACGACGCCGGAAACCTTGGAGCTGCACAGGCATTTCCAAAACGCCGTCGAGAGCGGCATGGAATACATGGTCATGGAGGTGTCGAGCCAAGCGCTCAAGTACGACAGGACGCTGGGCCTGCGCTTCGACGCGGCCTGCTTCCTGAACATCGGGGAGGATCACATAAGCGACATCGAGCACGCGGATTTCGAGGACTATTTTTCATCCAAGCTCAAGATATTCCGCCAGTGCGACGCGGTCTGCGTGAACGCGGACGCGGCGGAGGCGGCGCGGATTGCAAAGGCCGCCAAGGCCTGCCCGCGGGTGCTCCGCTTCGGGTTTTCGGAGGGCGCGGACTTGCGCGCCGTCGACATCAGGCCGTCGGGCACGGGCTTTGCCTTTCGCACGGAGAGCCGCACGGCCGCGCTTTCGGGCGTGGATTTCGAGATAGGCATGCCGGGATATTTCAACATGGAAAACGCGCTTGCGGCCATAGCCCTCGCGCATTTTCTGCGCGTGCCCGTCCCGTACATCCGGGCGGGCCTTGCCGCCGCGCGCGTCGCCGGCAGGATGGAGCTGTTTCGGGGCGCGGACGGCCGCATCGTCATCGTGGACTACGCGCACAACAAACTGAGCTTCGAAACGCTGTTCAAGTCGGTGCGGCGCGCATACGCGGGCAGGCGGATCGGCATCGTGTTCGGCTGTCCGGGCGGGAAGGCCCTCGGCCGCAGGCGCGAGCTCGGCGTCCTGGCGGGCGAACACGCGGACTTCATCTATCTGACGGAGGAGGACGCGGGGGAGGAGGACGCCCTAGACATATGCCGCGAGATCGCCGCCCACGCGGCGCCCTTCGGCCGGCCCTGCCGCATCGTCCCGGATCGGGAGGAGGCCATACGCGCGGCCCTGGCGGAGGCGGACGCGCGCACCGTCCTGCTCATAACGGGCAAGGGCAGGGAAACCCGCCAGAAGCGGGGCCGCGTCTACGTGGACACGCCCTCCGACGTGGCGTATGTGGAGCGGTATCTGGATTCGCCCGCGTCCTATTCCTCTTCGTCGGAACAATCCTCCGCGTCCTCCGCAAGCTCGTCGAAGGGGTACACGGAAGCATCGAGCGGGTAGTCCATGCAGTCGTCGAAGTCGAAGAAGTAATCGGCGCCGCCAAGCCTTTCGATGCGGGAGAGCGTCAGGGCCTCGCAGACGCCGGCGTCGCTCCGTGTCCCGCTGTCCTTCTCCTCGCACCGGACCGCGCGGTCGAAGACATACCACTGTCGGAAGCGCAGAAATTCCTCGGTGAACAGGTCGAGGCCGCGATCCGAGGCGCGGCGCGCAAGGCGCGTCATGTTGCGGCCTATGGAATCGAGCAGGGTGTAAAATTCGGTTTGATCGCTCGGGACGCCCTCGAGCGTTTCTTCGAAATAGCCCTCAGTCAGCTCCGCGAGGACGCTTCTTTCGACGCCGGCGAAGAACGCGTGCAGGGTTTCGAAGGGGATCTCCTTTTCGCTCTCGACGAGCTCCGCGTAGTATTCAAAGAAGTTGAATTCCTCGACGGACTCAATCTCCAGCAGCCGCAAAAGCGCTTCAAGCTCCATGCTTCCCTCCTTCAAGGCCGCGCCGCAGGGCGTCCGTGCCGATGGTCTTGAACACGATGTCGAGGCCCGTCGATTCGAAGATGCGCCGGATCATGTTCACAAAGCCCTCGGACAGGTCGCTCGCGTAAAAGGTGTGCTCCGCGCTCGCGTCCGCGGCGAGCATGTCCGCCCGCGTCAGCGTTTCGCGGATGCTTTGCAGGATCTCCCGCGAGGGATCCACGATGCGCAGCGCGGGGTAGAGCTTTTGGATGTTCCTGCGGATCAGCGGGTAATGCGTGCAGCCGAGCACCAAGGTGTCTATGTTGTTGTAGGACAAGAAGCCGTCCAGATAATACCGTATGGACAAGTCCATGATTTCGTGCTCGACGATGCCTTCCTCTATGAGCGGCACGAGGGCGGGGCAGGCCGTCTGCGCGATGTCGAGCGCCCCGTTGCGGCGCAGGATCTCGTCGCGGTACGCGTTGCTGCGGATCGTGGCCTTGGTGCCGATGACGCCGATCCGGTCCTCGGGTCCGCAGAGCGCGGCCGTCGCGCGGGCGGCGGGCTCGATGATGCCGAGGATGGGCGTTTTGGGATGCCGCTCGCGCAGATCCTCTATGCAGACGGAGCTGACCGTGTTGCAGGCGATCACGATCATCTTTACGCCGTTTTCGATGAGGAAATCCGATATTTCAAAGGAGAACGCGCGTATGGTGGAAACCGCCTTGGAGCCGTAGGGCGTTCTGGCGGTATCGCCGAAGTACACGATGCGCTCCCGCGGCAGGGCATCCATGAGGTAGGGGACGCAGGTAAGGCCGCCGAGCCCCGAATCGAAGAAACCGACCGGGCGATTGTCCATGGGCTTTGCTTCCTTTCGTTTAAAAATCTTGACGCGGATATACTGCTATCATAAAGCAGAACGCGGCGATGGTCAAGGTGTAATCGGAAAGAATGCCACGTGCGCAGCCGTGCGTGGTTATAGTTCACACCTCTTGCAAAAGCCGGCCATTTCGGGCCTCGGGCTTGGTATTCCACGGAGCGTCATTGCGGTATTCCAGGGCCGCGTTCTTTGCGGCCACCGCAGCGAGCACAAACGCCGCGTCCTTTGCGGCGTACATCGACGGGAATTGACGAGAATCGATCGGTTACAAACGAGGCATTCTTTTCCGATAAACCTTGACCATCGCCGCGTTCTGCTTTATGATAGCAGTATATCCGCGTC
>JAITLA010000281.1 GCA_031278145.1 Eubacteriales Family XIII. Incertae Sedis bacterium | reverse complement strand
TGCATGTTTATTCACACCCCTTGCATTCCACCCCTGCCTGTGATATACTGAAACGCGAAAAAAAGCTTGCGCAAATCGATATGCGCGGTGCGGGCCGGGGGCTTCGCCGCGCGGGAGGGAGCGATATCATGGCACGGGAAAAGATCGTATTGGCATACTCGGGGGGCCTCGACACCTCCGTCATTCTGACTTGGCTGAAGGAGAACCACGACGCGGAGGTCATCACCGTATGCTGCGACGCGGGACAGGACGACGACTTTGACGCCGTCAACAAGAAAGCCCTCGCCACGGGCGCTTCAAAATCCCACATCATAGACATACGGGAGGAATTCCTGACGGATTTCGTGTGGCCCACGCTGAAGGCGGGCGCGATCTACGAAAACGACTACCTGCTCGGGACCTCGATGGCGCGCCCCCTCATGGCGAAGAAGCTGGTCGAGGTCGCGGAGAAGGAGGGCGCGGGCGCCGTCGCCCACGGCTGCACGGGCAAGGGCAACGATCAGGTCCGCTTCGAGAGCACGGTACACGCGCTGAATCCAACGCTCCGCGTCATCGCCCCGTGGCGCGTCTGGGATCTGAAATCGCGGGAGGATTGCCTCGAATACGCGGCAAAGCACAACATCCCCGTGGCGCAGACCCGTGAGAAGATATACAGCCGCGACCAAAACCTGTGGCACATCAGCCACGAGGGCGGCAACCTCGAAAGCCCTTGGAACGAGCATTCGGACGATATCCACGTGATGAGCGTGCCCGCGGAGAAGGCGCCCGACCGCCCGGCCTTCGTCGAAATAGACTTCGAGAGCGGCATCCCCGTCGGCCTTGGCGGCCAAAGGCTTGCCCCCGTCGCCCTGCTCACGGAGCTCAACCGCATAGGCGGCGAGAACGGCGTCGGCACGACGGACATCGTGGAGAACAGGCTCGTCGGCATGAAATCGCGCGGCGTCTACGAAACGCCCGGCGGGACCGTCCTGTACAAGGCCCTCGCCGCGCTCGAAAAGCTGATATTCGACCGCGACACGCTGAACCACAAGAACACGGTCGCGCTGAAGTACGCGCAGCTCGTATACGACGGCCTCTGGTACACGCCGCTGCGCGAGGCGCTGGCCGCCTTCGTCGATTGCATACAGGCGCCCGTGACGGGCAGGGTGCGCATGAAGCTGTACAAGGGCATGGCCGTCCCCGTCGCCGCCAAATCGGACAACGCCCTCTACAGCGAGGAATTTGCGACCTTCGGCGAGGACGCGGTCTACAACCAGAAGGACGCCGAGGGCTTCATCAACCTCTTCTCGCTTCCGATGAAGATCCGCGCCATACAGCGGGCCAAGAGGAAGGCGTAGCGCGCGGGAAGAGGGATCCGCGGACGCGAGGCGAGGAAATCAGAAAATGTGGGATACCATGCGGTTTATTTACGATTGCCTTGGCCGGCTTGACGAGGTGAACGCCGTTTCCACCGTCATACGGCTCCTGCTGGCCGTCGTCATCGGCGGCGTGATCGGCATGGAGCGCGGCGCGCGCAGCCAGCCGGCCGGCTTCAGAACGCATATGCTGGTCTGCGTCGGGGCCTGCCTCGCCATGCTCACGAACGAATTCGTGTACGAGAACATGTCCCGGATGTCCGATCCCACGCGGCTCGGCGCGCAGGTGATCACGGGCGTCGGCTTCCTAGGGGTCGGCACCATCCTCGTCACGGGCAGGCATCGGATAAGGGGCCTGACCACGGCCGCCGGCCTGTGGGCCTCCGCGTGCACCGGCCTCGCAATCGGCATTGGCTTCTACTACGGCGCGATCACGGCGGCCGTTCTCATATTCACGGCGTTGGCCTTCTTTCCCGCAATCGAGAACAGGATACTCATCCGCTCCCGCACGCTGGAGATCTACGTGGAGATGGACGGCCTGAAGAGCATCCGCAGCCTGCTGGACTATCTGCGCGGCCGCGAGGTGGAGGTTCTCGACACGCATTTCAATTCCTCCGCCTTCGTTTCGGGTTCGGTCGGCCTGCATCTGAGCCTCAAGATACAAAAGAACACGCGCGCGCAGCTGCTGAAGAGCATCGAAAAGCAGGACGGCGTGCTGCTCATAGAAGAGCTGTGACGCATTGCGGGCGCGCGAAAGAAAGGCGGATTCCTCATGAAACTCTGGCAAGGACGGTTCACGAAGATCGGGGACGCGGACATCGACGCGTTCAACGCGTCCATCTCCTTTGACAAGCGGCTCTACCGCCACGACATAAGGGGCAGCTTGGCGCACGTCAAAATGCTCGCAAAACAGGGGATCCTCACGCGGGAGGACGCCGCCGCCATAGAGGCGGGCCTGCGCGATGTGCTGGCGGATCTGGAGGCGGGAAGGATCGCGTTCGGCGCGGACGCGGAGGACATACACATGTGCGTCGAGCGCGCGCTCACGGAACGGATCGGCGCGGCCGGCAAGAAGCTGCACACCGCCCGCAGCCGCAACGATCAGATCGCGCTCGACCTGCGACTCTACCTCAAGGAGGAAACGACCGGCATACGGGCCATGCTGAAGGCATTGATCGAAACGCTCACGGAAACGGCCGAGGCGCACAGGGAAACGGTGATGCCGGGCTACACGCACCTACAGCGGGCGCAGCCCGTAACGCTCGCCTTCCACCTGCTGGCCTACTGCCGGATGTTCCTGCGTGACGCGGATCGCCTCGACGACTGCCTCCGCCGCATGGACGAGCTGCCCCTCGGCGCGGGCGCGCTCGCGGGCGTCACCTACGACACGGACCGCGAATTTCTGCGGCGGGAGCTCGGCTTCGCGCGCATCTGCGAGAACGCGATGGACGCGGTGAGCGACCGCGATTTCGCGTTGGAATTCCTCGCGGACGCCTCCGTCGTCATGCTGCACGCGTCGCGCCTGTGCGAAGAGCTGATCCTTTGGAGCTCGTCGGAATTCGGCTTCGTCGAGCCGGACGACGCCTACGGCACGGGCAGCAGCATCATGCCGCAGAAGAAAAACCCGGATGTGGCGGAGCTCATTCGCGGCAAGACGGGCCGAGTGTACGGGGATCTGTTCGCGCTGCTCACCCTCATGAAGGGGCTGCCGCTGGCCTACAACAAGGACATGCAGGAGGACAAGCCGCCCCTGTTCGACGCCGTGGATACGCTGAAGGCCGTCCTCCCCATGCT
>JAITLA010000211.1 GCA_031278145.1 Eubacteriales Family XIII. Incertae Sedis bacterium | reverse complement strand
AACGGCCCGGTGTTTTGAGGGCCCGGGGACACACGGGGACGGTTCTTTTGTGTATTGGGCAGGTTTGGCACTGTGGCCCGTGCCGGTAAATCGCGCAATTCCAACATTGTATGTGTTACACAAAAGAACCGTCCCCGTGTGTTCTGCGCCCAATGCCGACTTTTTCAGTGGCCTCCTCGGTCCCGGTCCGCCTGCGCCAAGACATCGCGCTTCTCGGGATGCTCCGCAAACCACCGCACGGCGTAGGAGCAGACCGGGCGTATCGCCTTGCGCCGCTCCTTCATATCCTTGCACACCCGCTCGACCAGCTCCGCAGCGACGCCGCGGCCCCGCAGCGAATCGTCCACGAAGGTGCGCGTGATCGCGACCTCGTCCGCGCCGGCCGCCGGAAAATCGATTTGCGCAATCGTTTCGCCCTTGTCGTTCCGCACATAGATCCTGTCCTCTTCGTGTATGTACTCCATATTCCATCCTTCCTTTCCGAAATCGCGTTGTACGCGGATTGCGTCCCATGCTCAGTATATCATGAAGCGGGCTCGTTTTGAAGCGGGAACGGCGCGCGCGGCCCCATCTGAGAACCTTCTCATATTTCTTGAAAAAATTTCAAATTATGTATTGACATCAAAATAAATATATGGTAATATCATCCTGTCGGCGCCGGCAAGGCCGGTTTATATAGGCGGCGAAGGGAGGGTATTCCTTGAATCTGGGAAAATGGGGAGAAATGCGGGCCGTAAAATACCTTGAAAACCACGGCTTCACCGTGCTCCAATCCAACTTTCGCTGCCGCGTCGGAGAAATCGACATCGTGGCGCGCGAGGGCGTGGAACTCGTGTTCGCGGAGGTAAAGACGCGCGCGGACCTGCTGTACGGTCTGCCCTGCGAGGCCGTGACCGAGCGAAAGCGGAAACAGCTTGCGCGCGTCGCGGAGGTTTATCTGGCGACGCTTCCGCGCAGTACGCGGTATCTCGCGGATATGAATCCGCGATTTGACGTGATCGAGATATTGATCAGCGGCGGTCGTGCGTGGATCAGGCACATTCGCGGCGCGTTTTGAGGCGCCGCACGGGCGGCAAGGGAGGGAGTGAGCTGTGGCGGGCATTCATATCATTCAATCGGCGGGCATCACCGGCATTTCGGGCTTCGGCGTCGTGGTGGAGGTAAGCATCACGAACGGTCTGCCCGGCTTCGTGATCGTGGGCCTGCCCGACAATTCCGTCAGGGAATCGCGGGAACGGGTGCGCGCGGCCATAAAGAGCATCGGCTTCGAATTCCCCATGCGCAGGATACTCGTGAATCTGGCCCCCGCGGACACGAAAAAAGAGGGGCCGATCTACGACCTGCCAATCGCGATAGGTCTGCTCGCCGCCGGCGATCAGATCGAGGCCGTGCCCGAAAGATCCATGTTCATAGGCGAGCTTTCGCTGGACGGCGATCTGCGCCCCGTGACGGGCATGCTGCCCATGGCGCTGTCGGCCCGCGCGAGCGGGATCGACAGCCTGTTCCTCCCGAGGGACAGCGCGCTCGAAGCCTCCATCGTTGAGGGAATCAAGGTGTATCCCGCGGGACATATTTGCGAAATCATAGCGCACCTGCGCGGCGAAAGGCCGATAGAACCCGCGCCGCCGTACAGACCCGCCGCGCGCGAATCGGATTGCCCGGATTTTTCCGAGGTGCGGGGCCAGCCCGCCGTGAAGCGGGCCATAGAGGTGGCCGTGAGCGGCGCGCACAACATACTGCTGACGGGCGTGGCGGGCGGCGGCAAGAGCATGCTGGCGCGCAGGATACCGTCCATACTGCCGCCCATGCGCATGTCGGAGATGATCGAGGCCACCGCCGTCCATTCCGCCGCCGGGTTGACGAGCAAGGCCGAACCCCTGCTGACGCAGAGGCCCTTTCGTTCTCCGCATCACACCGTTTCGGCCTCCGGCATGGCGGGCGGCGGACACAGCCCCAAGCCCGGTGAAATCAGCCTGGCGCACAACGGCGTGCTCTTCCTCGACGAATTCCCCGAATTTCGCAGGGATGTGCTCGAAAGCCTGCGCCAGCCTCTGGAGGACGGCGCCGTCACGATCACGCGGGCCGCATGGACCTGCGCCTTTCCCGCGCGCTTCATGCTGGTCTGCGCGATGAACCCCTGCAAATGCGGCTGGTACGGCCACCCGAGCGGAAAATGCGGCTGTTCCGAGGAAGCCGTCAAGGGCTATGCGCGGCGCATATCGGGACCCATTCTGGATCGCATCGATATATTCACGGATGTGCCCTCCTTGGAATACGGCGATTTGGCGGGCGCGTCCAAGAGCGAAAGCTCCGCGGAAATCAGGGCGCGCGTGGCGGCGGCGCGGGAAAGGCAGCTCGCCAGACAGGGGACGCCGAACGCGCAGCTGTCCGGCGAACCGCTTGCGGAGTACTGCGACCTGAACCGCGAATGCGCGGAGCTCATGCGCCTGGCCTACGACAAATTCATGCTCTCGGCGCGGGCGTACAGCAGGATATTGAAGGTGGCGCGGACGATAGCGGATCTGGACGACAGCCCGCGCATCGCGCCGGCCCATCTGACGGAGGCCGTCCGGTACAGAAACGCCGGCATACTGAACACATGAAGGAACGCTACCCGATTCAGAGCGTGGACATGAACGATCCGCGTTATCCGAGGCTTTTGCGCCTCATACAAAACCCGCCGCAAAGGCTCTATTACAGAGGCGACATCTCCCTGGCGGCGCGCGCCGCCGTCGCCGTCGTGGGCGCGCGCAAGGGCACGGAATACGGCAGATGGGCCGCGTTCAACCTATCGAAGACCCTCGTGGAATACGGGCTCGCCGTGGTCAGCGGCATGGCTTGGGGCGTCGATTCGGAGGCGCACAAGGGCGCGCTCGCGGCCGGCGGCAAGACCGTCGCCGTGCTCGGCTGCGGTGTCGATATCTGCTACCCGACCCGCAACGCCCGCCTGATGAACGAGATACTTGAAAAGGGCCTCGTCCTCTCCGAATTCGAACCCGGCACGACGCCGCGCGACTTCACGTTTCCGCTGCGGAACCGCATCATCAGCGGACTTTCCGTCGCGACCGTCGTCGTCGAAGCCGGCCTGCACAGCGGCTCGCTGATTACGGCGGAACGAGCGGCGGAGCAAGGAAGAAGCGTCTACGCCGTCCCCGGCAACATCAACCGCGCCATGAGCTTCGGCTGCAACAAGCTGATACGGGACGGCGTTTTGCCCCTCGTCGTCTTTGACGATGTCGCAAGGGATCTGAAGCTCGTCAAGGCCGACGCCGTTGAAAAGCGCGCCGAAACGCTTGGCGCCGCGGAACGCGCGATATACGCCGCCGTGTGCCGCTGCGGGGAGATGACCGTCGACGCGCTCTGCGTCGAAACCGGCATGCCGCCGCAGGACATAAACGGCATCGTCACCGTGCTTGAGATGAAGGGCGTCGTGGAAACGGCGCAGGGCCGGGTGTTCGCCGCCCTGTGAGGAGGCCACTGACAAAGTACACACGGGGACGGTTCTTTTGTGGAACACATGGGGACGGTTCTTTTGTGGAACACATACACTGTTGGAATTGCGCGATTTACCGGCACGGGCCACAGTGCCAAACCTGCCCAATACACAAAAGAACCGTCCCCGTGTGTTCCCATGTGTTCTGCGCCCAATGCCGACTTTTTCAGTGGCCTCCTCACAGGGCGGCGAACACCCGGCCCTGCGCCGTTTCCACGACGCCCTTCATCTCAAGCACGGTGACGATGCC
>JAITLA010000178.1 GCA_031278145.1 Eubacteriales Family XIII. Incertae Sedis bacterium | reverse complement strand
CGCGTCGCGACGGCGGAGGGCGGCCCATCAATCCCGGGGACGCGGGTTGCGAGCCGCGCGCGGACATGAAAGAGAGGTTTGAATATGATTGACAAAAGACCGGCCCGCTTCGCGGCGGGCGCGCGGAGGTACATCTTTTTGAGCGTCTTTGCCCGGTGGCTCGGCCTGCTCTGCGGCGCCGCGTTCGCGTTCGGCGCGGCCCGTTTTGCTTCCGACCTGTTCGCGGCGATCTTTGAGCGCACGGACGAGACTTTGACTTTCCCCGCCGTCCTCCCCTTTCTCGGCCTTTGCTGCGGCGCGGCGTTCCTGCGCGCCCTGTGCGCGTTCTTCGCTTCGAAGGCCGCGTTCGGGGCCTCGGCGGTCGTGCGGAAGAACCTGCGCGCGGCGCTTTGCGAAAAGTTCGCCGCCCTCGATGAAAACGACGGCGCGACGGCCGCGCGGGCGGACGAAGGCGAATCGAAGCGAATCGAGGCGTATTTCGGCGGGCATCTGCCGGAGATCTTTTACGGCGCGGCGGCCTCGGTGACGCTGTTTGCCCTGTTCGCGCCTCTGTACCTTCCCATCGCTTGCGTGCCGCTTGCCTGCGCGGCGCTTTTGTTGCCGTTCGTTCCGTTTGCCGCACGGACGGCAAGGGGCCGGACGCGGGAACGGCCGTGCGGGATTCCGCCGGCGGCGTTCGCGGCTCACATCGGAACGGCGTTCGGCGTCGTCCTCGCCGCGCACGGTCTGCTCTCGGACGGTTTGGGGCTTTTCGGCGCCCTTGCCGCCCTGTTGCTCGCTTCGGAGTTTTTCGCTCCGCTCAGGCGGCTCGCTTCGTCTTTCGGCGGCGCGAAAAGGACGGACGCGGCGAACGAAACAAAAGGGATGAGGCCCGAAGCCGATCCCGAAGGGCGACTTGCGGCTCTTATGCGCCCGGCGGCCGGCTTTACGGTTCTCGCCGTTCTGCTCGGCGCTGCGGGACGCGGCTGCGCGATTGCCCTGCCCGTGATCGGCTGCTACGCGCTGCTTTCGGCCTTTGTCCCGGCCGGGACCTTCCCCGTCGGCTTCGCCGGTTTCGCCGCCGCCATTTTTGCCTGCGCCGTGTTGCGCGGCGCATTTCGCTGCGGGGAACGGCTCTGCCATCGCCGTGCCGCCTCCCGGCTGCGCGACGGGGCGGCCGCCGCCCTGCGGCGGCTTTTTCCCGAGGAGCTTGAACGCCTCGGCACGGAGGCCGATCCGATCGCCGCGCGCGAGGACGACATGGGGATTGTAGAGGCTTTCCGCGCGCGCACGGTGTCGCCCATCGCCGTCGCCGTCCTCGTGTCCGCGGCGGTAAGCGTTTATGTCGGAAGCTTTCACACAACGCTCGGCCTCGCCGCCGCCTGCTCCTTTCCGCTCGTCGGCGCGGCCCTGCCGTATTTCGTTTCCCTGTTCGGAAGCGACGCGGCGGAAATGCGGCGGCGCTCCGCAGAACGCAAAGAAAGCGCGGTTTTGACCCTCTCGACCTTTGCTTCGGCGCTTTGTTCGCTCTGGATATTCGCGCTTTCGTATTCGATCTTCGCGGGCGAGGCCGCCGTCGGCTTCGACGGCGTGATCGTTCCGTTCTTGACCCTGCTTTCTTCTTTCGGACCCGCGTTCGCGCTCTCGAAGCTCGGGCCTGCGCCCGCTTCCGCAAACGCGGCGGCGCGGCGCGTGTTCGCCCCGGTCGACGAGGAGGGGTCGTGATCGGGCCTTTCTTCGGTGTTTCGAAATTTTTTGCTACGAACACATGGGGACGGTTCATTTGTGTAACACATACAATGTTGGAATTGTGCGATTTACCGGCACGGGCCACAGTGCCAAACCTGCCCAATGCACAAAAGAACCGTCCCCGTGTGTTCTGCGCCCAATGCCGACTTTTTCAGTGGCCTCCTCAGCGCGCCTCGGGGAACAGCAGGACGATGCGGGTCCCCTGCTTGCCGTCGCTGTGCACGCGGATCCGCGCCTCGTGGAGCAGGGCCCCGTGCTTCACGATGGAAAGGCCGAGGCCCGTGCCGCCCGCCGCCTTGTTGCGGCTCTTCTCCGTGCGGTAAAAGCGCTCGAACACGCGCTCCTGTTCCTCGTGCGGAATGCCGATCCCCGTGTCCGCGACGGTCAGCGCGACGCCCTCCGGCGTCTTCTTGACCGAAACATCTATCCTGCCGCCGTCGAGGTTGTACTTGACCGCGTTGTCCAGAAGGTTGGACAGCATCTCGTCGAGCACGCGGCGGATGCCCGCGATCTCCGCGCTCTCGCCGTCGAAGGCGACGCTTATGCCCCGCTTGGCCGCCGCTTCGCCGATGCGGCGCACGGCCTCCGCCGCCGAATCGCGCAGATCAATCGCTTCCTTGAGCAGCTCCCGCCCGCCCTCGTCCAGATTGGACAGCATCAGGATGTCGTCGATCAGCTCGATCATGCGCTGCGCCTCCGCGTAGATGATCCGCGCGAAGCGCGGCGCGTCCTCTTCCCCCGCGACGCCGTTTGACAGGATCTCCGCGTAGCCTGAGATGGCGGTCAGCGGCGTCTTGAGCTCATGGGTGACATTTGCCGAGAACTCGCGCCGCAGCTTTTCGCGGTCCTCGCGCTCCGTCACGTCGAGCAGCATGAGCACGGCGCCCTGCACCGCATTGCCGTCCGCGATGGGATTCGCGATCAGCTGCAGATGCCGCCCTTCCGAGAAGAGCATCGTTTCCGAGGACGCGCCGCCGAGCGCCGCCTCCACCGCGCGGCGGAAGGGCTCGTCCCGCCGTAGCTTCAGCACGCTTTCGGCGCCGGCCCCGGCGCCCGCGAAATGCGCGTGCAGCAGGCCCAGCGCGCTGCGGTTGCAGGATACGATGCGCGCGTCGCCGTCCAGCACGATCAGGCCCTCGCGCATGCTCTCCGAAACGGCGGAGAACTCGAGCTGCTTCTTGCGCATCTCCTCAAGCTGCTCGGCGATTCGATCATTCTGCCGCTTGATGCCCGCGAGCAGGGGGCTCAGCTCCGTATACGCGGCGTCGTCCTCCGGCAGATCGAGGTTCAGCCGGCCCAAGGGTTCCACGATCCTCTGGGCGGCGCGCGCGCTCATCCACGCGGCCGCGCAAAAAACCGCCGCCACGATGGCCAGGGTGATCAGGATCATCCAGCCGAGGGATCCGAACACGCTGTCCGTCGTGCAGGCGATGCGCAGGACGGACCCGTCGGAAAGCCGCACCGCCTGATAGTGGGTCTGCTTTCGCATCGTTTCGGAGAAGCGCGTGCTCGCCCCCGCCCCCTCCGCGAGCGCGGCCCGTACCTCCGGCCGGTCCGCGTGATTCTCCATCTCGGCGGCCTTGCCCGTGCTGTCGTAGAGGACGGATCCGTCCGTCGCGATCAGGCTGACGCGCGGATCGGAGGCGCCGTGCCGCAAGGCGCTCAGGTACGCGGGGCCCGCCAGCTCGACCGCCGCGCGCAGATAGCCGAGCTCCACGACGGCCTCCCGCTTGATGCGTTCGGAAAAGCTCCAGTGGGCCGCGAGGTGTATCAGTATGGCCGTGATGATGATGGAAAAGCCCGTGAGCGCACAGGCCAGAATGAGAATGGAGCGCTTCATTTCAATTCCCCTATCTTGTAACCGAAGCCGCGCACCGTTTGGATCAGATTGCCGCAGGCGCCGAGCTTCCCCCGCAGCGTGAGGATATGCGTATCCACCGTCCGCGTTTCCCCTTCGAAATCGTATTCCCATACCGCCGAGAGGATGCGGTCCCGCGTCAGGACGAGGCCGGCGTTTTTCAACAGAAAGGCCAGCAGATCGAACTCCTTGCGCGTCAGGGCGACCTCCGCGCCGTTCACCGTGACGATGTGGCGCGGAACGCTCACAAAGAGCCCGTCCGTCTTGTATTCCTCCGCGCCGGCGACGGGCCCCGCGCGCCGCAAGAGGCTCTTGACCCGCGCCACGAGCTCCATCATCCCGAAGGGCTTGGGCAGGTAATCGTCCGCGCCCGAATCGAGGCCCAAGACCTTGTCGTATTCCGCACCCTTCGCCGTCAGCATCATGACGGGAAGCCGCGCCGTCGAAACGGAGGCGCGCAATTGCTTGAGTATCGCGAGGCCGTCCTCGCCGGGCAGCATGATGTCGAGCAGAACAAGGTCCGGCATTTGTTCCCGCAGGGCCCGCCGGAAGCCGGCCCCGTCCGCGAAGCCCCGCGCCTCAAACCCCGTGTTTTGCAGGGTGTACACCACGAGCTCGCGGATGTTCGCTTCGTCCTCCACCAGATAGATCAAGACTCCGTCCTCCTGTTTCCCGTAATGGAGTATTCCACCCATTCGGCGATGTTCGTGGCGTGATCGCCGATGCGTTCGAGGTATTTCGCGATCATCAGCAGATCGAGGCAGGCGCCGCCGCTCTCCCCGTCCTTCGCGATCAGGGCAATCAGTTCCCGCTTGACCTCGTCAAAGAGGTCGTCCACCACGTCGTCGTAGGCGATCACGGCGTGGGCCTTCTCCAGATCGTCGCCGACAAAGGAGTCCACGCTGTCCGACAGCATCTTGACGACGGCGCGCGCCATATCGCCGATGCGGATGTCGCTCTTCACGGGGCTGCCGACCATGAAGGTCGAAAGCTCCGCGATGTCCGCCGCCTGGTCGCCGATGCGCTCCATATCGGTGATCATCCGCTGCGCCGCCGTGATCTGCCGCAGATCCCGCGCCACGGGCTGCTCGCGAAGCAGGAGCCGCAGGCAGAAGGATTCTATCTCCCGCTCCATCAAGTCGATTTCCTTCTCCGTTTGCGCCACCTCCCGCACGAGGGACATATCCTCGTCCAGAAGGCCCTTCACGGCCTTTGCGATGGCCTCCTCGCAGAAGGCGCCCATGCGGATAAGAGAAACGTGCAGGGCCTCGAGTTGTTTTCCATAACTGTCCCGCATCAGCCGAACCTCCCCGTAATATAGTCCTCCGTGCGCCGATCCCGCGGCATGGAGAAGATCTTTTCCGTAGCGCCGTATTCTATGAGCTCGCCGAGCAGGAAGAATGCCGTCGTGTCGGAAATGCGGGCGGCCTGCTGCATGTTGTGCGTTACGATGACAATAGTATATTCCTTTTTCAACGCGCGGACAAGATCCTCTATCTTCGAGGTGGATATGGGATCGAGCGCGGAGGTCGGCTCGTCCATGAGCAGGACCTCCGGTTCCACCGCCAGCGCCCGCGCGATGCACAGCCTCTGCTGCTGCCCGCCCGAAAGAGAGAGGGCGCTCTTCTTCAGCCTGTCCTTGACCTCGTCCCATATGGCGGCGTCCCGCAGGGACTTCTCCACGATCAGATTCAGCGCGACGCCGGAATGGACGCCGTGCGTGCGCGGCCCGAACGCGACGTTGTCATAGATGCTCATGGGGAAGGGATTGGGCTTTTGAAACACCATGCCCACGCGCTTGCGCAGCAGGTTCACGTCCATCGCGCCGTAGATGTCCTCGCCGTCCACGAGCACCTTTCCCGTGACGCGGCAGCCCTCCACGATATCGTTCATGCGGTTCAGCGTCTTGAGCAGGGTGGATTTGCCGCAGCCGGACGGCCCGATCAGCGCGCTGATCTCGCGCGCGGCCACGTTGAAATCGATGTTGCGCAGGGCCTGCACGCCGCTGTAATACAGGTTCAGGTTTTCGATGCCGATCTTATTCATCCCGGGTTCCTCTTGTAAGCTTCTTTGCCATAAGGCTCGACAAGGCGTTGATGCACAAAACGAGAACGAGCAGCAAAACCGCCGTGGCGTAAGCCTGATTCAGATACAGGGCCTCGCTCGACAGGTTGTAGATGTGAACCGAAAGCGTGCGCGCGGAGGAAAACAGGTTTCCCGTGAACTTGGCCAGCGTTCCCGCCGTGAAGATCAGGGCCGCCGTTTCGCCCACGATCCTGCCTATGGCGAGGATGACGCCCGCGAGGATGCCCGGACCGGCCGCGGGGAGCACGATGCGGAAAACGGTGCGCAAACGCCCCGCGCCGAGGCCAAAACTGCCCTCGCGGTAGGTGTCGGGAACGGACAGAAGCGCCTCCTCCGTCGTGCGCATGATAAGCGGCAGCACCATGACGGCGAGCGTGAACGCGCCCGCGATAAGCGAATAGCCCCAGTGCAGCCAAACCACGAAGAGGAGCATGCCAAACAGCCCGTACACGATGGAGGGGATGCCCGTGAGGGTTTCGGCCGCGATGCGCGCCACGCGGACCAGCCTGTTGCCGCGCCGCGCGTATTCCACGAGATAGACGGCGGCGAAAACGCCCGGCGGGACGGCGAGCAGCAGGGACAGCGCCGTGATGAGCACCGTGTTGACGAGGGCCGGGAAGAGCGAAACATTCTCGCTCGTATAGACCGGCGCGAACAGGCTCGGCGTGAGGTTCGGAATGCCCTTCACGAGAATGTAGCCGATCAGGAAGATCGTGATAAGGGCGGTCAAGCTCGCCGCCGCGAACACGGCGAAGCGGAGGATTCGCAGCGTGAGCCCGTGCCAAAGAAGCAAAATTCCGCGCCAAAGCGACGCCGGCGTTTTCATAGCGCTTGCCCTCTCTTTTTGGCCAGCGAGAACAGGAAATTGATCAGCAGAATGAATACGAAGAGGACGACGGAGGTGGCGATCAGCGCCTCGCGGTGCAGATCGGCCGCGTAGCCCATCTCGATCACGATGTTGGCCGTCATCGTCCGCAGGCCGTGCAGCGGGCTGCCCGGAATGACGGGCTGATTGCCGGCCACCATGATGACGGCCATCGTTTCGCCTATCGAGCGCCCGACGCCGAGGATCACGGCCGCCATGACGCCCGACTTCGCCGCCGGCAGGACGGCGAAGAACACGGCCCGCTCGTGCGTCGCGCCCAGCGCGAGCGCCCCCTCGTAATAGATGTCGGGGACGGCGCGTAAGGCCGTTTCCGATACGCTGACGATGGTGGGCAGGATCATGATGCCGAGCAGGAGAGAGGCCGTCAACATGCTCTTTCCGCCGGTTGCGTTGTTGCCGAAGATCGCGCGCACGGTCGGGACCATGACCACGAGCCCGAAAAAGCCGTACACGACGGAGGGAATGCCCGCGAGCAGGGAGATCACGGGGCTCGCCACCCTGTGCAGGCGCTTGCCGCAGAAGCTCGCCATGAACACCGCGGTCAAAAGGCCGAGAGGCACGCCGAACAGGATGGCCCCCGCCGTGACGTACAGGCTGCCCAGTATCATGGGCGCGATGCCGTACAGACCGTTCCCCGGCCGCCAAGTCGTGCCCGTGAGGAAGCGCAGCGGCCC
>JAITLA010000171.1 GCA_031278145.1 Eubacteriales Family XIII. Incertae Sedis bacterium | reverse complement strand
TTTGGCTCACGACCTCGCGGCCCTCGCGTTCGGCCTTCGCCTGCTCGTGCGAAACGTGCTGCTGCTCGTGGGCGCGCACCGCGTAGGCCGCCTCGCTCTTGTCGAGCTTCGTGGGCGTTTGGAATGAAACCGTCGCGTCGCTTGACACATCCTTGTACCTGCGCTCCTTGCAGGTTTGGCATTCCCGATCCGGCGGGCGCTTTTTCTTGCCGCGGCGCTCCCGGTTCTCGTCGGCGTCCTCGGTACGCCTGTACTCGACCTCCTCATTCTCCGGGACCAAGGAGGTCTTTTCCATGCGGAGGGCGTTCTGCGACTCGATCTGACTGGGCGTCGTCCCGTTTTTGTTCGGTGAAACGTAGTTGTTTTGCGTTGTGTTGATTGGGTTGGCCGGGAATAGCATATCCATCGCAATTCTCCTTTCCGCATTGCTGCCGGGAAATCGCAGAGGGGCGGCCGCAGCCGGGACGGCAATCGGGATATCCGCGTTGGGGGGCGGTCACGACCGAGGCGGCAATCGAATACCTACATTAGCATCATCGGCAATGCCGCGAAAAACATTAGCAAATCGCGCCTCAAAAAAACGTGGGAAAAATTGGAAAGTTTTTGTTGACACGCGGCGTTCGAGCGTTTATACTTATAGTATAGCAGAAGTCATCTCATAAGGAAAGTAGTATATGTGGGCGGTTTATGAAAAATCAGTACATAGTGCGGCTGCGAACGGATGATGAAATCACGGATTTTTTCGCGGTCAGGGCGATTGCGATCAAGACGGGCTCCAACAAGAAGCAGTATCTGGATCTGTCGCTCGCGGACAACACGGGGGATATCAACGCGAAGAAATGGGACGTGGCGGACACGGAGCTGCCCGCTCTGCAGGAGATCCGGGAGGGCGACATCGTGAAGGTGAAGGCGGTCGTCACCGAATGGAACGGCATGCGGCAGCTCAAGGTGCTGCGCCTGCGCAAATCCGTGGCGCAGGACGGGATCGACCGCGCGGATTACATCAAGGCCGCGCCCGAAGACCCGGGGGAGATGTACGCCTTTGTGCTTGCGCGCGCCGAGGCGATTGGCGACGCGGATCTGCGGACCGTATCGCTGCGCCTGCTCGAGGACGACCGGGAAAAGCTGCTGTACTACCCGGCGGCATCGCGAAACCATCACGCGGAGCTCGGCGGCTTGCTCTACCACATGAAGCGGATGCTCATGATGGGCGAGCGCTACTGCGAGGTGTATACGAATCTGAACAGGGATCTGATCGTCGCGGGCGTCATCGCGCACGACATAGAAAAGCTGACGGAGATGATCGCGAACGAGGAAGGCGTGGTGTCGGAGTATTCCTTCGAGGGTAAGCTGCTCGGGCATCTGATACAGGGCGTCAAGCGGATCGCCGCTCTGGCGGAGGAACTGGGCGTGCCGCAGGAAAAGGCCGTGCTGCTGGAACACATGATCCTGTCCCATCACTACGAGCCTGAGTTCGGCAGTCCCAAGCGGCCGCTCTTTCCGGAGGCGGAAATCCTGCATTACCTCGACATCGTGGACGCGCGCATGGACGATATGGAAACGGCGCTGAACGGCGTCGACAAGGGCGGCTTCTCCGAAAAGATACGGATACTGGACAACCGCAGCCTCTACAGGCCGCAGAGCCTGTAGCATTTGTTGCGTTTGAAATGGTAACCACTCAAACCCCACGCTATTTTTACCCGTTCGCTCACGCTCCGGCTACGAGTGCCCGGCTCGGAACCTGCCGGCCTATATTGCCTTCCTCACGTAGCTTCGAGTACGCTGCGGGAGCCAAATAGGCCGGCAGAACCCGATCCGAACAAAACTATCGCGGCGTTTGAGTAGTTTTGATTAAACCTTTGAGTGGTAACCTGAAATGCGGTGCGGTGGCATGGAATCAATGGAAGAGAAAACAGGCGTGCTCATGGAATGCATATACCACAACGCGGAAAACGGCTACACGGTGGCCGTGTTTCGGGGCGCGGACGACGAGCGCTTCACCGCCACGGGCATCCTGCCGGGCGCGTCCGCGGGGCGCAGATACAGGCTTACGGGCTTTTGGAAGGAGCATCCCGTCTACGGCGGGCAGTTCGCGTTTTCGGAATACGCGACGGAAATGCCGGACACCGACGCGGACATCGAGCTCTTTCTCGCCTCCGGCACGCTGAAGGGCGTCGGGAAAAAGACGGCGGCGGCCATCGTGGGCGCCTTCGGCGCGGACACGCTGCGCGTCATCGAGGAGGAACCCCACCGTCTGGCGCGGATCGGCGGCATCGGGCCCAAGAAGGCGGCGGACATCCACGAAGCCTTCAAGGAGCACCGCGCGCTTGCGGAGCTCACGCTGCATTTCAAGCAATTTGGCATTTCAATCGCTGCGGCGCTCAGGCTGTACGGCCTGTACGGCGCGGGCGCGGCGGAGGCGGTGAACGAGAACCCCTACCGGCTGGCGGACGAACTGTCCGGCATAGGCTTCAAGGCGGCCGACCGTATTGCGATGAAGCTGGGCCACAGCGCGACGGACGCCCACCGCCTGAAGAGCGGCGTCAGGCATCTGCTCTCGCGCTGCGTGAGCGACGGCAGCACCTTCGTTCCGAAAAGCCTGCTTCTCGACCGCGCGACGGAGCTGCTGGACGTTCCGCGCGACGATATAGAGGAACGGCTTTTGGAGATGGTCTTTGAGGGCGAGCTGCACATCGAAAATCTGGAGGGTCGGCCGGTCGTCTTTTTCGAAGCGTATTTCGCCGCGGAGCAGAGCGTATGCCGCGATCTGCTCCGCCTCGACCGCGCGTCGCTGCGGCCGATCCGTTCCGACGTGGAAGCTTCGATTGCCGCGACGGAGCGCGCGCTGGGCCTTGTGCTCTCCGAGAGCCAGAAATACGCGGTGCGTGAATCGCTCGAAAGCGGCGTGTTCGTGATTACGGGCGGCCCCGGGACGGGCAAGACCACCATCATCAACGCCATCATCGACATCCTGCAAAGCAGCGGCCTCAAGACGGGGATCGCGGCGCCGACGGGCAGGGCGGCGAAGCGCATCATGGAAACGAGCGGCCACGAGGCTTCCACCATCCACAGGATGCTCGAATACTTCTACTCCGAAAGCGAGGACGCGATGCGCTTCGGGCGGACGGCGGAGAATCCGCTCGACTGCGAGGCGGTGATCGTCGACGAATCCTCCATGATAGACATCCTGCTGATGAAGAGCCTGCTCGCGGCCATACCCGCGGGCGCGCGCCTCATCGTCGTGGGCGACGCGGACCAGCTGCCGCCCGTCGGCGCGGGGAACGTGCTGCACGACATGCTTGAAAGCGAGATCATCCGCTCCGTCAAGCTCTCGGAGATATTCAGGCAGGCCGCCGAGAGCCTGATCGTCGTCAACGCGCACCGGATCAACCGGGGCGAATATCCCGCCTGCAACGAGAGGGGCAAGGATTTCTTCCTGCTGCAGCGAAACGATGAGGCGCGGATACTCGAAACGATCAAGCAGCTCTGCGCGACGCGGCTCCCGGACTACTATTCGGACTGCGACGTCCTGCGCGACATCCAGATCCTGACGCCCGTTCGAACGGGCACGCTCGGCTGCGTCAACCTGAACAAGGAGCTACAGGCCGTATTGAATCCGCCGTCGCCGCACAAGGCCGAAAGGCCCTTCGGCGACCGCGTGTTCCGCGAGGGCGACAAGGTGATGCAGATCAAGAACAACTACGGGCTCACATGGCGGCGCCTTGCGGACGCCTCGTTTGGCGAGGGGATCTTCAACGGCGACGTGGGCTTCGTCAAGGGCATCGACGCGGAGGACGGCCGCATGACGGTCGTGTTTGACGGGGAACGCTTCGTGACCTACGACTTCACGCAGCTCACGGAGCTGGAGCTCGCCTACGCCATCACGGTGCACAAGAGCCAGGGCAGCGAGTTCCCTCTGATCCTGATGCCCGTTTCGCGGTTTCCGCCGGCGCTTGCGACGCGCAACCTGCTCTACACGGCGATAACGCGCGGGAAGCGCGCGGTCGTTCTCGTCGGCCCGGAGAATCGCCTGTGGGAGATGGTGAACAACACGCAGATCCACGAACGCTATTCCGGGCTGTGCGCGCGGCTGCGCGCGTTTCTGCCGGGCGGCGGCGCGGACATCTTCATGGAGG
>JAITLA010000103.1 GCA_031278145.1 Eubacteriales Family XIII. Incertae Sedis bacterium | reverse complement strand
TGTGGCCCGTGCCGGTAAATCGCGCAATTCCAACATTGTATGTGTTACACAAATGAACCGTCCCCATGTGTTCTGCGCCCAATGCCGACTTTTTCAGTGGCCTCCTGTGGAGGCGGGGGGACCGGTGCCGTCGTTCAACTAAGCACCCTTCGAACGATTGCGAGCGCGGCCTTGAACCAAAAAGGCTCCATGCGCTTCGTGACCGCCTCCAGCGCGCGCGCGATCTCGATGCGCTGCGGGCATTTCTTCTCGCAGAGGCCGCATTTGACGCAGCTTCGCCCGCCGCCCGCGCGCCTTTCGGCGTGGTTCGCGCCCGTGCCGGTGATGTACTGCTGCATCCCCGCGACGAAGCCCAGCGCGTAGGACGTGTTGTACGCGGCGAAGCAGCCCGGGATGTTCACGCCCTGCGGACAGGGCATGCAGTAATTGCAGCCCGTGCAGGCCACCTTGTACGCCTCGCGGAGCGCCGCGATCACGGGCGCGAAAACGGCGGCCTCCCGTTCCGACAGCATGCCGGGCGCCGCGTCCTCGGCCGTTTTCAGGTTGTCGGCGAGCTGCTCCGCGCCGTTCATGCCCGACAGGACGACCGTGACCTCCGGCAGGTTCCACAGCCAGCGGAGCGCCCACGACGCCGCGGTCAGATCGCCGTTCGCCTCCTTGAAACACCGCAGGGCCTTGGCGGGCAGACCGCTCGCCAGCTTTCCGCCCAGCAGGGGTTCCATGACGACGACGGGCAGGCCCTTCTCGTGCGCCCTTTCGAGCCCCGCGCGCCCCGCCTGATGGTTCTCGTCCATATAATTGTATTGTATCTGGCAAAAGTCCCAGTCGTACTCGTCCAGCAGCCGCAGGAAGGCCGCCTGCGCACCGTGGAACGAAAAGCCGATTTGACGGATCTGCCCGCGCGCCTTTTTCTCCGCGATCCAGTCCTCTATGCCCATCGCGCAGAGGCCGCGCCAAAGCGCCGCGTCGGGCAGATTGTGGATCAGATAATAGTCGATACGGTCTGTTTTCAGGCGTTCGAGCTGCGTTCCGAACACGACGTCAAAATCCTCGCGGCGCTTGCATCGTTGCGGCGGCAGCTTCGTGGCGAGAAGGACGCGCTCGCGCGCCTTGTTCTTGTGCAGGATCTCGCCCAGGGCCGCTTCGCTGCCCCCGTATATGTAAGCGGTGTCGAAATAGTTCACGCCGCCGTCTATCGCGGAAAGGATCAGCCGCTCCGTCTTTTCCGCGTCGATCCGGGCGGTGAGGCCGCGCGGGAAGCGCATGCAGCCGAAGCCGAGGATGGACAGCGCCCTGCCCGATTTTGGATCGATTCTGTATTGCACGGTGCGCCTCCCACTCCGCCGGATCCGCCGCCGCGCGTTTTGCGCGGGCCGGCCGGCATCCTTAATTATAACAAGTCGCAAGCGCACTTTCAATAGAGCGTTTTTCCTTGACTATTGGCGGATATGCAATTAAACTAATAGCAGCAAGTATCGGCAAGCATCGAGTTGTCGGCGGATGGCGATGACGCGTGGATTTCGCCGTTTCCGGAGAGGGGTCTATGAAACAGGAAGCCGTGGAGCGTTTTCTAAGGCAGGATCACAAGGCGAACATATTGAAGGCGGCGGAGGCGCTGCGGGGCGTGCTCAGGCCCACGGCGCTGATCCACAGCGATTTTTTCAGCGAGGAACGCGGCTGCAACGTCTACATCAAGCCCGAAAACCTGCAGGTGACGGGCTCCTACAAGATTCGCGGCGCCTACAACAAGATCTGCGGCCTGCCGCCCGAGGAGGGACGGCGCGGCGTGATCACGGCCTCGGCCGGCAATCACGCGCAGGGCGTTGCCGTTTCCGCGAAGCGAAAGGGCATCCCGGCGACAATCGTCATGCCGAACGTGACGCCGTTTTTGAAGGTGAACGCGACGAAGGCCTACGGCGCGGAGGTCCTGATACACGGGGACATATACGACGACGCCTACGGCCGGGCGCTTGCCCTCGCCGAAGAACGCGGCTGCGCCTTCATCCATCCCTTCGACGACTACGACATCATCTGCGGACAGGGCACGGCGGGGCTCGAAATACTGGCGGAGCTGCCCGAAACGGATGAAATACTCGTTCCGATAGGCGGCGGCGGGCTCATATCCGGCATCGCGCTCATCGTGAAGGCGCTGAACCCCAAGGTCCGCGTCACGGGCGTCGTCCCCGTCGGCGCGATGTCGATGAAGATCTCCGTCGACGAAGGGCGCGTCACGCGGCTCGCCGGTGTGAAGACCTGCGCCGAAGGCGTTGCGGTCAAACAGCCCGGCGATCTGACCTTCGCCGTCGTGAAGGAGTACGTCGACGATATTGTGACCGTCAGCGAGAAGGAGATCATGGAGGCCGTGCTTTTGACGCTCGAGAAGCACAAGCTGATAGCCGAGGCCGCGGGGGTGGTTTCGCTGGCGGCGCTCAGGAAGCGCGCGAAGCCGGGCAGGAACATCGTCTGCTTCATGAGCGGCGGCAACATCGACATGGTGACGATTTCCTCCATTATCAACCAAGGCATGATCAGCCG
>JAITLA010000173.1 GCA_031278145.1 Eubacteriales Family XIII. Incertae Sedis bacterium | reverse complement strand
AAAGCTATCGCGGCGTCGAGGCATTTGACGGCGAGCAACTCTGAAATTCAAATGGAGCCTGTGGTCATTGATGTAAACGGATCGAATATCGGGCCGGTGATTCAGGATGTCGATCTTGTGCTTGGCGGCACGGACAATGCGGAGACCCGTTATCTCATCAACGAGGCTTGCGATAAGTGGGGAAAACCTTGGATTTATTCGGGCGCATTGGCCGGTTCCGGCATGACGATGGATGTCATTCCGAGGGAGACGGCCTGTTTGCGCTGTGTGTTTCCTTGCGCGGATCCCGCTGCGAATACCTGCGCCACAGCGGGGGTCCTGAACAGCGTCACGGGCATCGTCGCCGGTATTGCGTCAACGGAGGCGATTAAGCTGCTCACCGGCCCCGGTACGCTCCGAAAAACGCTGCTTTGCATTGGCGTGTGGGATTTTTCGGTGCATATGTTTGACGTCGAACAAAATCCAAACTGCCCCGTATGCGCAAACCATCGATATGAGATGCTCAGCCAGCCGCCGGGCGCATACACGACGACGCTTTGCGGTCGCAGCGAGGTGATCGTATCCCCGGCAAGGGAATCGACTGTGGATTTTCAAACCTTCGCAATTCGTTTGAGTAAAATCGGCGCGGTCGTTTATGACGAATCCATATTACATTTTTCCGATGGGGCAGCGGAGTTTCTTTTATTCAGGGACGGCAGGGCTATTATCAAAAATGTCAAAGACGCGTTATACCATAAGATTCAAAGAAAGAAAAGCCTATTGCGGCGATCTGAATTACATTTTTTCTCAATGGTTGCCACTCAGACCCATGGCGCCGGGCAACAATCACCGGGAAGAATCCCGCATTCCGTCATCGCGAGCCCTGCGGCTGTCGCGACTTTGCGGCGCGCTTCAGTCCGTGCAGCGCCCGCTTCAGCGTTGCGCGCGGGCAGGCGATGTTGATGCGCTGGAAGCCCGCGCCCTCCTCGCCGAACATCGTGCCGCCGTCGAGCCAGAGCCCGGCCCTTTGCACGATCAGTGCGTCGAGCGCGTCCGCGGAAAGCCCGAGCTCCCTGCAGTCCAGCCAGAGCAGATACGTCCCCTCCGGCGGGGTGAGCCGCACCTGCGGCAGCTCGTCGCGTAGGAAGTCGCGCAGGAAGGACAGGTTGCCGCACAGGTAGTCGCGCAGCGCGCGCAGCCAATCGCCGCCCGATTCGTAAGCGGCGCGGCAGGCGGCGAGGCCGAAGATATTGCTCTCGTCAAAGCCCGCCCTGTGCATTTCCCCGCTGAATTTGCGGCGCAGCGCCTTGTTTCGGATGATGATGTTCGATATCTGAAGCCCCGCCAGATTGAAGCTCTTGCTCGGGGAGGTGCAGGTCACAATGCCGTCCGCGAGCTCGTCCGAGAGGCTTGCGAGCATCGTGTGCCTGTGGCCCGGGAAGACGAAGTCGCAGTGGATCTCGTCGGAAACGATCAGGCAGCCGTGCCTTTGGCAGATCGCGCCGAGCCGCGCAAGCTCGTCCCGCCGCCATACGCGCCCGACGGGATTGTGCGGACTGCAGAGGATGAAGAGCTTCACGCGTTCCCTTACGAGCTTGCGCTCAAAGTCCTCGAAATCGATGCGGTAGGCGCCGTTTTCGAGGACCAGCGGGCTGTTGACGATCCGGCGCTTGTTCATGTGAATCGTTTGGAAAAAGGGATAGTACACGGGCCGCTGTATCAGCACGCCCTCGCCCTCGTTCGTGAACGCGCGCACGGCCGCCCCGAGCGCGCAGACGACGCCGGGGGACTGCACGATCCATTCGCGCTCGATTTTAAAATCGAAATTCGCCGAAAACCAGTCCAGAGTGGGCTTAAACCAGTCGTCCTGCGGCATCGAATAGCCGAATATGCCGTGCTCCGCCACGCCGTGCAGGGCCGAAAGCACGCAAGGCGGCGAACGGAAGTCCATATCCGCGACCCAGAGCGGCAGCAGACCGTCCGGCATGCCGCGCGCCGCCGCGAAGTCGTATTTCAGGGAATTTGTGTTCCGGCGGTCTATGATTTCATCAAAATCGTATTCCATTGCGCGATGTCCTTTCGTGCAAGACGGCCCGGGCCGGCGAAAGCGGGCGCGAAAACCCGGCGTTCGCGTCCGCGATCAGGCGAGGGCTCGTTCGAGGTCCGCGATCAGGTCGTCCGCGTGCTCGATCCCGACGGAGAGCCGCAGGAGCCTGTCGGTGATGCCCCGCGCGACGCGTTGTTCCTCGGGCACGTCCGCGTGGGTCTGGAGCAGCGGGTAGGTGATCAGCGTTTCGACGCCGCCGAGGCTTTCCGCGTACAGGATCAGCCGCACCTTTTCCAGCACCCCGCGCGCCGTTTCGGCGCTGTCGGTTTCGAAGGAGATCATGGCGCCGAAGCCCGAGGCCTGCCTTTTCGAAACGGCGAGGGAGGGGTGGCCGTCGAGGCCGACGTAGTGGACGGCCGTGACCTTGGGATGCGAAAGCAGCCGTTTCGCGATAAGGCCCGCGTTGTGTTGCGCCCGTTCCATGCGGATCGCGAGGGTCTTGATGCCGCGCATCAGCAGGAAGGAGTCGAAGGGCGACAGGCAGGCGCCCGTCGTCTTGTACAGGAAGCGCAGGCGCTCCGCCGGGGACGCTTCCGCCGTGACGAGAAAGCCCGCCAGCGTGTCGTTGTGCCCGCCGAGGTACTTGGTGCCGCTGTGCGTGACGATGTCCGCGCCCAGCTCGATGGGCCTGCAATAGTAGGGCGTCAGGAATGTGTTGTCCACGATGAGCAGG
Organism: Eubacteriales Family XIII. Incertae Sedis bacterium; assembly: GCA_031278145.1. Next base: position 988 of record JAITLA010000173.1, on the reverse strand, counting down.
ATGTCCCGCGCGCCGATGCGCGCGCGCAGCGCGGCGATGTCGCTCACGTGCATCATCGGGTTGCTGGGGGTCTCGACGTAGATCGCCCTTGTGCGATCCGTGATCGCCGCCTCCGTGGCGTCGGGGTCGGAGGTGTCCACGTAGCGGATCCGCAGGCCGTTTTTCGTCGAAACCTTGTCGAAGAGGCGTATGGCGCCGCCGTAGAGGTCGTCGGAGGCGATGATGCAGTCGCCCGGCGAGAACAGCTCCATCAGCACGGTGATGGCCGCCATGCCGCTGGAAAAGGCCAGCGCGTCGACGCCGCCCTCGAGCCGCGCCATCAATTGCTCAAGCTGCTCGCGCGTCGGGTTTTGCGAGCGCGTGTAATCGTAGCCCGTGCTTTGGTCGACGCCGGGGTGGGCGAAGGTCGAGCTCTGATAGATGGGGGGGCAGACGGCGCCCGTCGTGTGCGTGCGATCCGTCGTGCCGTGGATGCATAGGGTTTCCGGTTTCATGTTTTCTGTTTCCTTCGTAACGGGGGCAAACGCAGGGCTCACAGGTTCAGCATGAAGGCCTGTTGCGTCTTTTGCTTGTCCGAAAAGTCCAAAATTTCCTGTAGGGTGATCTCGGAAAGCCGGGAGCGGAGCAGCGCGTTGAGCGGCTCGAACACGAGGGTTTGCAATGCCATTTCAATCTCCGGCACGCTGTCCTCCACCGTCTTTTCCGTCTTTTCCGTCAGGCTCGATTCGAGCGTCGTCAGCACGTCCCACGCCGTGATCTTGGACGGCGAGCGGGCCAGCTGGTAGCCCCCGCGCGGCCCCTTGACCGACAGCAGCAAGCCATCCCGCTTCAGCTGCGAGAACACCTGCTCCAGGTAGATCTTGGATATGCCGAGCTCGTCCGAGATGCTGCTGACGGTTACGTTTTCTTGGCTCTGCGCTCTCCGCGCGATCACCGTAACGGCGGCGAGCGCGTAACGGCCCTTTACCGATATTCTCATTGTGGCTGG
>JAITLA010000145.1 GCA_031278145.1 Eubacteriales Family XIII. Incertae Sedis bacterium | reverse complement strand
CGACGAGGAGATCGTGTGCCGCTGCCTGAATTGGCGCGACAGCCAACGGACCATGCTCACGGAGGACACGGTGAACGCCTTCCTCGTCATGGAATCCGTGGACCCCGAAAGGAGCGGGGCGCTCCGCGAGGCGGCGAAAACGCTTGCCGACCGGATTGAAAAATTCCTCGGCGGTCGCACGGAGATCGTCTGTTTGGACGCGGACCGGCGCGAAACGGCAATCGCGTAGACCGCGGGCGGGATCCGCACGGCTGTGGCGGCGACGCGTGAAGCGACGCCCCGGTCAATCGCGCCGCGCGCGGGCGGAACGGAGGTATGCGCTTATGAAAAAGCTGTTCAACGAATTTCGGGAATTCGCGTTCAAGGGCAACGTCATGGATCTCGCGGTCGGCGTGCTTATCGGCGCCGCCTTCCAAGGGGTGATCGGCTCCCTGACGAGCAACATCCTCTCGCCGATCATCGGACTGTTCACGCGGCGGAACTTCGATACGCTGGAATTGAACCTCTTCGGCGTGGATATCCGGTACGGCGCTTTCGTGACGAGCGTGGTGAGCTTTCTGATTACGGCCTCCGTGATCTTCCTGCCGGTGAAGGCCATGACGATCACCGGCATCCGCCGCGCCGCACCGCTCGAGCCCGCGCAAATGCCCGCCGCGCGCAAAGAGGCCACTGAAAAAGTCGACATTGGGCGCAAAACACATGGGGACGGTTCATTTGTGTAACACATACAATGTTGGAATTGCGCGATTTACCGGCACGGGCCACAGTGCCAAACCTGCCCAATACACAAAAGAACCGTCCCCGTGTGTACTTATGCCCGGAGCGCAGCGAACGGGTACTTCGCTGTCCCATTTTCCGGCCGCGCTAAAGCGCGGGGAAAATGAGCAACACCCCGTGGCTTGCCGCGAGGCGGTTTATTTTTGAACCGCCGAATTCCAAGCATTGTTATTTTGTTAACGATGATTCGGCGGAGAATTTGTATCGATACAATACACAATAAAAAGGAATGCGATATTTTGACACAATATTCTGTTTTTTTACGATCAGACTTGTCAATGAACGAATGTTAATGTATTATAGTAATACACTAACAAGGATGATAAGAGGTACGGACATGCCGCACAACCCTTTTTACAACATAGAAAACCCCGAGCTCGTGGGCTATGAATACGCTTGGGTGAGCTATTTCAAAAACGGCGAGGTGAACGAGAACATCATCTCCGGCGATATCCTTGCGTCTTGGGAGCGCTGCAAGGCGAAGGGCCTGGACGCCACGAGCCGGAATGTGGAATTTCCCGTTTCCGCGCCGGAGGAACTGGACAGAAAGCGCAAGGAGAACGCGGGCCTGCTGGCAAACGCCAAGCCCATACTGGAGGGCCTTGTAAATGTTCCGAAGAAGAGGCGCATGGACGTCTGCGTCGTCGATTGCGATGGCGTTGTGCTGAGAATGGTCAGCGACAACGAGGCCGAATCGAGCATAGGCGTGATCGGCGGGCACTTCGCGGAGGATGCGGCGGGAACCAACTGTCTGGCCCTGACGCTGCGCCACCGCAAGATGGTCGCCGTGACAGGCGCACAGCACTATTTTCAGCAGAACCACAAATACGCCGGCTACGCCGCGCCGATACAGGACGGCTCCGGCGAATTGCTGGGCGCCATAGGCATCTTTGTAAGACTTGAGCATATGAGCGACTACATGATCTCCATCGCCGCCATGGCGGCCAAAGCCATTGAAAACGGCATCAGCCTCTTTCGCAGCAATGAGATGATCGTCCGGCAGAACAACGAAAAGGAGGACATCCTCGATTCCGTCACCGACGGCATTGTTTACGCGGACAAGAATCTGGTGATCACCCACGCCAATCACCAATTCACAAAGTTTACCGGGCTGGGAAAGGAAGAACTGATCGGAAACAACATCGGCCGAATCAAGATGACGCCTCGCATCGGCAAACCGGCGGAATCCGGCACGGTGGGTCACAACAATCTGCGGGTGAAGCTATACGGCGCCGAGAAGACCTATAACTGCCTGCTGAACTGCCATCCCATAGAAGGGCGGGGCGGGGAGCGGGAAAACACCATCTGGATCTTTACGGCCATTGACGAAATCCGCGAGATGGCGGACAAGATCGATGTCGAAAACCGCGCCTTCTTCACGTTTGACAGCATCATCGGGAAATCCGGCGCGCTGCTTGAATGCGTCGAGCTCGCCAAAAAAGTGGCGGATCGCGGCGCCCGCGTCATCATAGAGGGGGAAAGCGGCACCGGTAAGGAAATCATCGCACAGTCCATCCATAACCGCGGCGCCCGCAGGGATGGGCCTTTCGTGGCCGTCGATTGCGGGGCGATTCCGAGGGAGCTGTTGGAAAGCGAGATATTTGGCTATGAGGAGGGCGCTTACACGGGGGCCAGAAAGGGCGGGCATCGCGGAAAATTCGAGCTGGCGCATCGCGGGACGCTGTTTCTGGACGAGATCGGCAATATGCCGCCGGACATGCAGGTCAAACTCCTGCGCGTTCTGCAGGACAATCGCGTCGTGCGCATCGGCGGCTACAATCCCATCCATGTGGACGTGCAGATCATCGCGGCCACCAATCAGGATCTGGTGCGGGAGGTGGAAGCGGGCACCTTCAGAGAGGATCTGTACTACCGGCTCGACGTGGTGCACATCAAGCTGCCGCCGCTCAGGGAGCGGAAGGAGGATATCCCGCTCTTGGCACGGCGCTTCATACGGAACAACCGCAGGAAGAACATGGTCAAGGAAATATCGGAGGACGCCATGCAAATCATCTGCAACTATGGTTGGCCCGGCAATGTGCGGCAGCTGCACAACGTGCTGGAGCGCATGATCGTCATGACGGACGGCAACGTCCTGACAAAGGATCTCATTCCGGAGGAGATATCGCTGAGCACGGACAATCCGGCTTATGCCGCTTTTGACGCGCGGAAAATCGAAACCCTGGAGCTGGCCAACGCAAAATACGTCAACAACGTGCTGAAGGAATTTAACGGCAACATCAAGCGCGCGGCGGAGTGTCTTGACGTCAGCCGCGCCACGGTGTACCGGATACTGCGCAACGCGGGCTTCATGCAGAAAAACGACAGCCGCCGGCGGCAAAAGATTTGAAATCTTTGAACGACGGCGTCAGT
>JAITLA010000229.1 GCA_031278145.1 Eubacteriales Family XIII. Incertae Sedis bacterium | reverse complement strand
GAGATGACGCGTGTTTTGTGGCGGTGGGTGAAGGAGTTGCTGCTGCTGCCGCATATAGACCTCAAGACGGAGTATTACGATCTGGGGCTTGCGAAGCGCGAGGAAACCGGGGATCGCATCACGACGGAGGCGGCGGAGGCGACGCTTCGTCTGGGCGTTGCGGTGAAGTGCGCGACGATCACGCCCAATGCCGAGCGCGTGAAGGAATACGGGCTTTCCGAGATGTGGAAGTCGCCGAACGGGACGATCCGGTCCGTGCTGGACGGAACCGTGTTCCGCGCGCCCATACTCGCGCGCGGCATTGCGCCCTACATACCGACGTGGACGAAGCCGATCACCGTCGCGCGCCACGCCTACGGCGACGTGTACAAGAATGTCGAGCTTTCCGCGGGGGCGGGCTGCCGCGCGGAGCTCGTCGTGACCGGCGACGGCGAATCCGCGGCGCGCGCGACGATACACGAATTCGGCGGCGGCGGCGTCGTGCAGGGCGTGCACAACACCGACGAGAGCATCGCGTCCTTCGCGCGGGCCTGTTTCTCCTATGCGCTCGACACGAGGCAGGACCTGTGGTTTGCGACAAAGGACACCATCTCAAAGACCTATGACCGGCGCTTCAAGGACATCTTCGAGGCGCGCTTCGAGGCGGAGTACAAGGATGCCTTCGCGGACGCGGGGATAAGCTATTTCTATACGCTGATCGACGATATGATCGCGCGGGTCGTGCGCTCGGAGGGCGGCTACATCTGGGCTTGCAAGAACTACGACGGGGATGTCATGTCCGATATGGTGGCCGCGGCCTACGGCAGCCTCGCGATGATGACCTCGGCGCTCGTTTCGCCCAAGGGCGCCTTCGAGTACGAGGCGGCGCACGGCACGGTGCAGCGGCATTATTACAAGTACAAAAAGGGCGAAAAAACCTCCACGAATCCGGTCGCGACGATCTTCGCGTGGAGCGGCGCGCTCAGAAAGCGCGGCGAGTCGGACGGCTTGCCCGCGCTCGCGGACTTCGCGGACGGGCTCGAACGGGCCTGCCTCGAAACGATTGAGGCCGGCGTGATGACGGGGGATCTCTTCGCGCTGTCGCGCCTTCCGAACAAGACCGCGACGGATACGGAGGGCTTTCTGCGCGCCGTGGCCGCGCGGCTCGCGAAGCGGTGATGGGATAAGGAATCCTGCGCGGCGACGCGGGCGAAGCGAAAGTTGCCCTTTGAAGGTGTGCGGGCGCGCCTCCGCTTCCGTCGCAAAATGGTTACCGCTCAGATACTTCGATCAAAACCACTCAAACGCCGCGATGGTTTTACCCGTCCGGGGTACAAGTACCCTTCCGGGCACGCGTGTCCGAATCAGGTTCCGGAATGGACAAAAATAGCGTGGTGGGTGAGTGGTAACACAAAATGGCATATACATTTTTTAAAGGGTCCGGTATAATAAATAGCATGACAAGGCGGAAGCGGTTTTTTTCCGCCGGAATGTGCGGCGGCGAGAAGTTTTTGCGATCTCGGTTTTTTGCCCTTGCGCCGCGGCTTGTTATGGAATGTATGGGAGGTGAAGAAATTGAAAGCATGGAGGCGCGTATGCGCTCTTGCCGTTGCGATGCTTCTGATCGCGGGCGGCGCCGGCGTCGCGGGCGCGGCGGAGATCGATTACAGCTCTTGGGACACAACGCCCACCTATCCGACCGACGTGCAGAACACGAAATACCTCAGCGCGGTGAAGGCGCTGATGGACGCGCAGGCGATAACGGGCGACACGGACGGGCTGTTTCACCCCGACAAGGCCATCACGAGGGCCGAATTCGCGAGCATCGTCGTCAGGGCGAGCCATCAGCAGAACCTATCGAGCGCGGAAACGTATTTTTCGGACATGGAGGGTTACGGCTGGGCAAAGGAATACATCAACCGCGCCTATGAGAACAATTGGATCAAGGGCGTGGGCGACGGCAAGTTCGCGCCCGGCAAGAGCGTGACCTACGCGGAGGTGCTCACGGTGCTGATCCGTCTGGAGCGCGGGCAGGAGGACGAGCTGGAGGGCAGATGGCCCGACGTCTACATCACCTACGCCGACATGTACAACCTGACGGGCAACGTGAACATCCACAACTGGATCGCGCCGGCGCCCAAGGGCGACGTCGCCATTCTCGTCAACCGGATCATCTCGCCCATACCCATGATCTCGCACAGCCGCAGCGCCCACTTCTCGGACGTGAGCCTTACGGGCGTCACGGGCAGCGCCATCGCGGCGAGCGCCATCACCGTCACGCTGTACAATGACACCTTCAGGGAGATACTCGGCGGAACGGATGTCACGAGCTGGTTTTCGGGCCTCGGCGCAAACGGGCTGAAAGCCACGGTGCCGCAGTACACGCCGCCCGACGTTTCCGTGCTGACGATCAGCATCACGGGCAGCCCCATCAATCCGACGAACGCGCAGCTTTCCGCGACGATTCCGGGCGATGCGCTGCACAGCGGGGGCGCCGTCACCGTTTCACCGAACGCGAATGCGTTTTTTGACATAAAGTAACACGCAATACATACTGAGCTTTACGCCAAGACAGGAAAGGAGCAAGACGGACATGCGTACAAAAGGCATTGCAAGAATCTCGGCGGCGGCCGTCCTATGCGCGTTGGTTTTTGCCGCGACAATCCACGCCGCGTCCGCGCCGTCCGATGTCGTTGGCCGGCCCTATGAGAAGGCCGTGTCGACCCTCGCGGAGATGGATATCATCACGGGGGACGTGGACGGGTTGTTCTATCCCGACTCCAATCTGACGCGGGCGCAGTTCTGCACGATTGTCGTGAAGGCCATGCGCGCGCCCGCGGCCACGGTCAACGGAACGCCCTCGCAGGACGTCAAGAAGAGCGGCTTCCCGGACCTCACGGGCTACGGCTGGGCGGAGGGCTATATCTCTTACGCCGTGGACAAGGGCGTCGTGACGGGCTATCCCGACGGCAGCTTCAAGCCCGGCAGCAACGTGAGCATGAACGAGCTGATCACGATGACCCTGCGCGCGGCCGGCTACGACGACGCCTCGCTCGGCGGGGCATGGCCGGAGAATTACATCGCCAAGGCCGGCGACATCGGCGCGCTGGCGGGGCTGACCGCGCCCCTGCCCGACTACGCGACGAAGTGGATCGCCGCGCAGCTCGTCTACAACGTCCTGTCGCGCATAGAGGCGGCCAATCCGCCCGAGGCGGAGGCGCCCACGGGCGACACGAGCCCCGCGGAAACGCCCGCGACCGCCGCGCTCGTATTCGTTGGCACGGGCGCGTTCGACAGCGACATCACGACCTTTGCGGGCAAGGCCTTCGCGAGCGATATGGAGCTCCTGAAATACGGACACAGGGCCGAGTATTCCAAGGATATGACGCTTTCGGAAAACAGCAACGACTATCTTGAGGATACCGTCTACAAATACAAAAACGTCGAAACGCCCGCCTGGTATGCGCTCGAGGGCGACAAGATCAAGCGGATCATCCTGCCGAACGACGTCGGCTTCACGGGCAGGGCCTACGGTGTGATCCTGAACATCGTTGCCGTGACGGACAGCCAAGGCGGCGCGGCGGACGGCTTCGTCACGCTGGCGGCGGGCCGGAACATCACGTGGGCCGGCGATTCGGGGCTTTCAAAGGACAATGTGCCGCAGAAGAGCGATTACAACGGCGGGCAGGTCTTTGAGCTTCAGCTCAGAAACGGGCAGGTCACGAATGTGGCCTCCGCCTCCGCCGGGACGGCGTTCCACTCGCCCCTGCGGGCTTCCGTGCCCGGAGAGGTCGGATCGACGGGCACATTCGCGACGGTTACGGCCAAGACGGGCAACGTGCTCACGCTCGATCCCGCGGGCGACGGCAACACGGTGATCGTCGAGATCAAGGAAAAAGCCGCGATCTATGTGCTCGATGCGGACGGGAGCTATTCGGTCGGCAGCGCGAGCGGCGTGCGCGCGAAGGCCTCTGTGCGCCTCTACGATGTTTCGGACGACAAGGACGCCGCGGCCGACGTGGTGATTATCAAGGAATAAGGACCGCCGGAGGCGGTTGCGAGGCCGGCTTCCGCGACGGGGGCCGGCGCGATTGTTTGTTTTGTTCCAAAGGGGATTGGAAGGGGAGATAAAACGGTATGAACAGCAACAAATGGAGAATTGTCGCGGCCTGGACCACCGTGGCCGTGCTCGTCCTTTCGTCTGCGGCGGTCTACGCCGGGGACAGGGTGGACGGATCGTTCTTTATGAAAAACATAGTCGTGAACGGGGAGGAGATCGTCAATTACAATCTGCAATACCCGTTCTTTCTCCACGAGGATGCGACCTATCTGCCGCTCACGGCGGACATGCAGAGCATCTTCGGTTTTGCGGCGGAGCTCGATGTCGAGGCGGGGACCTTGGAGTTGCGAAAGACGGTGCCCACGCTGTCCAATATCAGGGACAACCGCACCAAGAACAACGCGGAGAATGTGACGGCCGAGGTCGAAAGCCGTTTCAGCGTCCGCATCGCGGAGGACGGCGCGACGGATTCCGCGGATCTTATCGTGTTTGAGCCCGCGCCGCGGCAGGGCGCGCGCGCCGTCGATCTGGGGCAGAGCCCCGTGCTCGTGAAGGACGACGTGGTATATCTGCCGCTCAAGGCCTTTGCGGGCAGCGAGGCTTTGGGCTGGAGCCTGCATTACGACCCCTACTTCGGGATATGCGTCAGCACGAACGAGGGCGTTTCCGCGCGCGACTTCTTTTCGGAGGCCGAAGCCGATTACAA
>JAITLA010000207.1 GCA_031278145.1 Eubacteriales Family XIII. Incertae Sedis bacterium | reverse complement strand
CAGGTTTGGCACTGTGGCCCGTGCCGGTAAATCGCACAATTCCAACATTGTATGTGTTACACAAATGAACCGTCCCCATGTGTTCTGCGCCCAATGCCGACTTTTTCAGTGGCCTCGGCGGGGCGCGCGGGCCTCAGTTCGACGGCGGCGGGACCTCGTAGACGCAGCGCCACGTTTCGCAGCCGCGGTAGATATCGTCGAAGCGCGGGTTTATGTCCCCCGTCAGCGCGGGCGACGCCGCGGCGCCGTAGGTCTTGTAGAAGAGGCAGTAATACGGGATTTCTTCGACGAGGCGCGCGTGTATCTTCTCGAATACGTCACGGCGCTCCTGCGGGGATTTCGCGGCCGTGAAATCGTCCAGGAGCGCGTCCAGCGCGGAATCGCCGTAGGCGATTGGATTGCCGTAATCCGAATGCAAGAGGGAGCGCAGATCGTAGCCCGCGTCAAGCCGCGCGCTGCCGAGAAAGAAGTCGTACTCCCCCTCCGCGAGCGCCGTCAGATAGGCCTCCCTGTCGAGGATCGCGAGCTCGCAGGCGAGGCCCGCGCGTTGCAGCGCGGCCTGTATCATCTGCCCCGCCGACACCCGCGAGCTGTCCTCCCCGTTGATCAGGAATTTCAGCGACAGCGGGTTCCACCGGCCTTCCTCCCCTTCCTCCGCCGAGAAGTATTCGCAGAAGCCGTCCCCGTCCGTATCCGAAAGCCCCACGGACAGCAGCAGGGACTTTGCCCTGTCCGGATCCGCGACGTAGGAATCCGCGCGCTCCCCCACCCCGAGGAAGCCGGGATAGTAGAGGCTGTCGGCCGGGATGCCGCTGTTGAAGAAGCAGACCTCCAGCAGTTCCTCGCTGTCGATGCAGAGCGCGACGGCCTGCCGCGCCTCCTTGTGCCCGAAAAACGCCTTGTTGAAATTGAAGCCGACGAAGACCGCCTCATTGCTCGGAAAGGACTCCACGCGCATGTTCGAATCGCGATAGATCGTGTCCCTGTCCCCTTCTCCGGAAACCGCGTAGGAAATCGCGTTGACGCTCAGCATGTTCAGCGCGTCGTCGTAGGAGGGCAGCACCTGAAACGTGAGCGTGTTCTGCGGGACCTCGCCGGCGTACTTCGGATTGCCCGTCAGCGTCAGGTGGGAACGCCTGTCGAAGGCCTGCACGGCATAGGGGCCCGAGCCCAGGGGAATGAAGCCTTCCGCGTCCCTGCGCAGCGCGCTTTGGTTTCGGTAAGGGTGCGCGGGCAGGATCGGGAAGGTCAGCAGCGCGACGCTCGTGTCCGTCGCCTCCCGAAACGCGATGACGAGCGACAGGGGATCGCCCGCGACGGTCTTCGCGGATTTGATGTTGCGCACGTTCGCGCCGTAGAGATGCGCGCTCGGATCCGCGGTATAGGCCTCGATGCTGAACACGACGTCCGCCGCGTCAAGGCTCTCGCCGTCGGACCAGAGCAGGCCGCTCTTCAGGCGTATGTTCAGGGACAGGCCGCTCTCGTCATAGTCGTAGCTCTCCGCCAGGGACGGCATGACGGCCAGGCTGTCGTCCGGCGCAAACAGGCTGTCGTAGATGAGCTTCCCGATGCGGTAGCTGTCCTCGTCCTTGGTGAGCACGGGATTCAGGGTCCTGACCATCTCCATGGGCAGAAGCACGACGGGGGAAACGGTCGTGGCGTTCTTCGCTTTTTCGGCGCCGCCGAGTATGACGCCCATGCCCGCGTCGCAGGCGCCAAGAAGGGCGGCGCTCAGCGCGCAGACGAGGGCCGCGGCCAGGGCGGCGGTGCGGCGGCGGGGGCCGGTTTTCACAACTCTAAAATCCATATTTTTCAAGTAAGGCATCCACCGCGAGATGCAGATCGCGCAGCGAGCCGGAATTGTCGAGGATCTCCGAAGCGTGCCGCCTTTTTTCGGACGAGGGCATCTGGGCCGCGATGCGCAGGCGCACGTCCTCCGCGCTTAGACCGTCGCGCGCGACGACGCGCCGCACGCGCACATCCTCCGGCGCGTCCACGAGCCATACCGCGTCCGTTTCGAACTGCATGCCCGTTTCGAGCAGGAGCGGCACGCAGAGGAACACGACCCGCGCGCCCGCCGCGCGGCGCCGCGCGACCCGCTCCCGCATCGCGCGCGCGATCCGTCCGTGCAGCAGGGCGTTCAGCGCGGCGCGCGCTTCTTCGTCCCCAAACACGCGCGCCGCGAGGCCCTTCCTGTCCAAGCTCCCGTCCGGAAGCAGCACGCCCGCGCCGAAGCGCGCGACGACGGCGGCGAGGCCCTCGGAGCCCGCGGCGACGAGCTCGCGCGCGAGCGCGTCCGCGTCCAAGACCGCGCGGCCCCGTTCCGTCAGCCGATCCGCGACGGCGGACTTGCCGCTGCCGATGCCGCCCGTAAGCCCTATCACCTTCATTTCAGACCGTACCAATCCGTGGCCGTGTGCAGATCCACCGTGAGCGGAACGAGCAGGGCGAAGGCCCGCTCCATGTTCTCGCGCAGGAGCTTCTTGACCGCGTCGAGCTCGTCCACGCGCGCCTCGATGATCAGCTCGTCGTGCACCTGCAGTATGAGCCGCGAACGCAGCTTCGCCGCGCGCAGCGCGCCGGATACGCGGATCATCGCGAGCTTGATGATGTCCGCCGCGCTCCACTGCACGGGGGTGTTCATCGCAAGCCTCTCGCCAAACTGCCGCGTCAGATAAACGCTTGCGTTGATTTCGGGTATGCGCCGCTTGCGCCCGAGCACCGTCAGCACAAAGCCATGCTCCCGGCAGTACGCGATCCGCTCGTCCATGAAGGCCTTCACGGCGGCGTGGGTCTTGAAATACTCCTCGATGTAGTGCCCGGCATCCTTTCGGCTTATGCCGAGTTCCTCCGACAGGCCGAAGTCGCCCATGCCGTAGATCACGCCGAAATTCACGGCCTTGGCGCGGCTTCTCTGCAGCGGCGTCACCGCGTCCTCGGCCAAGCCGAATACGCGGGCGGCCGTGCGACGGTGGATGTCGGCCCCTTGGCGGAAGTCCTCCAGCAGCGCGGGATCCCGGCTCAGATGGGCCAGCACCCGCAGCTCTATCTGCGAGTAGTCCGCGCCGACCAGCAGAAAATCCTCGTTTTCCGGCACGAAGGCCTTGCGGATGACCCGGCCGAGCTCCTGCCGTATCGGGATGTTCTGCAGGTTGGGCTCGGTGCAGCTTATGCGGCCCGTCGCCGTCACGGTCTGCTTGAAGTGCGGGTGTATGCGGCCGTCGTCGCCTATGAGCGGCAGGAGGCCCTCCACATAGGTGCCGTTCAGCTTCGTCAGCATGCGGTAGGTGAGCACGCGGTCTATGATCGGATGCTTGTCGCGCAGCTTCTCCAAGATGTCCGCGCCCGTGGCATAGCCGCCCACCTTCGTCTTTTTCGACGCGGGCAGCCCCAGCTTCTCAAAGAGTATGACGCCGAGCCTGACGGGGGACTTGATGTTGAAGCGCTCGCCCGCCGCCTCGTAGATGCGCTCCGCAACCGCTTCTATATCGGCCGTCAGCGCGACGCCCGCCCGCAGGAGCGCGGCCTTGTCCACCGCAAAGCCCGCCGTTTCCATGTCCGCAAGCACCGAGATCAGCGGCAGCTCGGCCTCTTCCAAGACCGCGAGAAGCCCTTCCTCGGCGAGCCGCGCCCGTATGACCTCGATCAGCCTGTCCACCGCGACGCACCACGCCGCGCCGTGGGCGGCGTATTCTTCGTCCGTGTCCGAAAGCATGTCCATCTGCCGCACCTCGCCGAGGAATACATCCTCGCCCACCGGGTTTTCGCGGAAATACTCCGACATGAGGACGCCGAGGCCGTACTCGCTGCGCGTGGGCTCGAGGAGATATTGGCCGACGGCCGTGTCGAAGAAGACCGGCGGCGCGAAGTGCGCGCACAGGGCGCGCAGGGCGTAGAACTCGTCGAGCAGATTGTGGCCGGCCACGCCCCCGCGCGGCGCGTGCAGCGCGGCGAAGAGCGAGGCGCGTAGCGCGTCGGTCGCGTCGTCTAAGGGCAGATAGAAGCAGGTATCGCCCAGCAGCACGGATATACCGTAAAGCTGCGGTTTTCGTATGTGGCTCCCGTCGCCGAAGCTGCGGATCACGGCGTATTCGGCCTCCGCCGCCGCCCGCTCGAGGGCCGCGGCGTCCTCCGCCGTCCTGACGATGCAAACGCGCGCGGCGGGCCTCGCGGCGCGGGACGCGTCGCCCGGCGCCGAGGCGGCGGGCGGCTTATGCGCGGCGGCCGGCAGCTTCAGCTTCTTCAGGAAGGTCTTGAATTCCAGCTTTGCGTAGATCTCCGCAAGCTTTTCGTTGTCCGGTTCCGTCACGCAAAAGCTCTCGAAATCGATCTCCATCGGCAC
>JAITLA010000205.1 GCA_031278145.1 Eubacteriales Family XIII. Incertae Sedis bacterium | reverse complement strand
CAGGTTTGGCACTGTGGCCCGTGCCGGTAAATCGCGCAATTCCAACATTGTATGTGTTACACAAATGAACCGTCCCCATGTGTTCTGCGCCCAATGCCGACTTTTTCAGTGGCCTCCGCGCCGGCCTCCGCATGCGAATGGGAAAAGCGCGCCCGTATCGCGTCCGCGTGGGCGTCGAGCCCCTCCCTCTCGGCTATCGTTATGATATCGTCCCGCGCGGCCGCCAAGGCCTCCCGCGTGTAGTGCGTGTAGCTCATGCGCTTCACGAAGTCGTACACGCCGAGCGGCGAGGCGAAGCGCGCGGCGCCTGCGGTGGGCAGCACGTGGTTCGTCCCCGCGTAGTAATCCCCGAGCGGCTCCGGCGCATAGGGGCCGCAAAAAACGGAGCCCGCGTTTCGGATCCGACCGAGATACGACAGCGGGTCCTCCAGCAGTATTTCCAGGTGCTCCGGCGCTATCCGGTCGGCGAGCGCAAGCATCTCGTCCGTGCTCCGGCATACGACGATCAGACCGAAGCTCTCCAGAGAGGCGCGCGCGATCCTGCCGCGCGGAAGATCGCGCAGACGGCGTTCCAGCTCGTCCGCGACGGCGGCGGCAAGCTCCGCGCTCGTCGTCAGCAGGACGGCGGCGGCGTCCGCGTCGTGCTCGGCTTGGCTGAGCATGTCCGCCGCGATGTACGCGGGAGAGGCGCCGGCGTCCGCCAGCACCAGAATCTCGCTGGGTCCCGCTATCATGTCGATATCGACCTTGCCGTACAGGAGCCGCTTCGCCGTCGCCACGAATATATTCCCGGGGCCCACGATCTTGTCCACGCGCGGGATGCTCTCCGTCCCGTAGGCGAGGGCGGCGACGGCCTGCGCGCCCCCCGTCAGGAAGAGCCTGTCCACGCCCGCGATGCAGGCCGCCGCCAGGATGTCGGGATTCGCCGTGTAACGCGTTTCCGTCCCCGCGCGGACCCGCACGGGCGGCGTGACCATGATGAGCTCCGAAACGCCCGCGAGCTTCGCGGGAATGCCGTTCATGAGCACGGTGGAGGGGTAGGCGGCCGTACCGCCCGGCACGTAGAGCCCGACGCGCGCGAGCCCTCGGACGGTCTGCCCGAGCGTCACACCCCTCTCGCGAATCTCGTAGCCCGCGCATACCTGCCCTTCGTGGTAGCGGCGTATATTGGCGGCGGCGCGTTCGAGCGCTCCGCGAAAGGCGGGCGGCGCAGCCGCGAGGGCCGCCGCAAACGCCTCGCGCCCAAGCTCCGCGCTCTCGGGGCAGCCCCCGTCGAAGCGCAGGCCGTATGCGCGCAGGGCGGCGTCGCCGTTTGCGCGGACCTCGCGCAGGATCGAAAGGACGGCTTCCTCCGTTTCGCGGTCGCGCGCGTCGGTGCGTGCCTCCATCCTCTTCAGGGCGGCGTATTCCGCCGCGCCGTCCGCGTGCACAAGCTGTATGCGCATCATCCGATCACCCTCTGCAGATCCGCCGCAAGCGCGTCGATCTCCTTCTTCTTCATCTTCATGCTCGCGACATTCACGATCATGCGGGCCGAAACCGGGCGAATGTCCTCGATGACCGCCAAGCCGTTCTCCCGCAGCGTGCCGCCCGTTTCCACGATGTCCACGATGCCGTCCGCGAGGCCGAGCAGGGGCGCGAGCTCGACGGAGCCTTCTATGCGGATGATCGCGACATCCATGCCCTTGCTCTCAAACCAAGCCGCCGCCACGTTCGGGTACTTCGTGGCCACGCGCTTTGCGCCGAAGCCACCGTAGAAGTCCGCGCCCGCCCGCGCCGCCAGCGCAAAGCGGCACCTGCCGACGCCGAGGTCCAGGATTTCGTAATACACGCCGCCCTGCTCGGCAATCGTGTCCTTGCCGACGATGCCGACGTCGCAGACGCCGTGCTCCACATAGGTGATCACGTCCGCGGCCTTCGCGAGCACGACCTCCGTGTCCGTCCCCGGCAGGGGCAGCAGCAGGCGGCGGCCCTTGGCTTGCAGGGGACCGACGTCGTAGCCGGCGGCTTTCAAAAGCGCGACGACTTCCTCTTCCAGCCTGCCCTTCGTGAGGGCGATTCGCAGGCGCGGCGCGGGCGATTCCGGCGCGGCGGCGGATGCGGGCGGCGCGGGCTCTTCGCCCTCGGCCGGTCCCGCGGACGCCTCGATGCCGCGCGGCACCCGCGCGGCGGCGCGGGCTCGCTTCAGACGCCCGTCCGCCAGCGCGTCCACGTGAAAAGCAAAGCCCGTGGCCGGCAGATCCTCACCGAAATCCCTGAAAAGCCCGTCATAGCGCCCGCCGGAGAGCACGGCGTCCCCCGAAGAGGCCATATATCCCTTGAATACCAAGGAGCTGTAATATTCGGCTTGGTTTACCAAACCAAAGTCTATCATAATCCGGTCGTCTAAGTCAAGCCCCTGCAAGATTTCGTACACGCGCTCCAAGTACGCAAGCATGTCCGGCAACACGGGATCGCGCCCCCTGAACAGCGCGCGCGCCTCCTTCAACGCCTCCGCGCCGCCGAAGAGCCCGGGCAGCGCGCGCAACATATCCGCCACGTCGGTCTGCCGCGCCCCCTCAAGCACGTCGCCGAGGGCCGCGTAATTCTTCGCCGCGACATGCCTGTGTATGCGCTCCTTTTCATCCGGTCCCGCCTCAAGCAGCGACATCAGCCTGTTGAACACGCCGACATGCCCGATCTCGATGCGAAACGGCGCCGACGAGCAGGCGGCCAGCGCCTCCGCCGCCATACCGAGGATCTCCGCGTCGGATTCAAACGAGGAATCGCCGATCAGCTCTATGCCCATCTGCATGATCTCGGCGCGCTTTCCGCGCAGCTCGGGCTGTCTGCGAAAAACCTGCTGCGCGTAATAGATGCGGATCGGCAGCGCGCCGCCCTTCAGCTTCGTGGCCGTCATACGCGCAATCGGGATGGTCGAATCCGGCCGCACGGTCAGCAGCCGGCCCCGGTTGTCGGTCAGCTTGTACATGCTCTCCGGCCGATAATAGCTCGTCTTGCTCGAAAACACATCGTAGAACTCGAGGCCCGGGGTCCGTACCTCGCGATAGCCCCGCTTCTCGAAAACGCCGCGCAGCAGGCCGATTACGGCATTTTGGGCTTCGCATTCCAGAAACAGCAGATCCCCGGTCCCCTCGGGCGTGATCTTGTCGTTGCGTATCATGAACACCTCCGTTTACCCGTTCCGAGTACAGACAAAATTTCGGCCGGCAAAGGCGCGAAACCCCATGTTCCGGAGCGCGCCGCGCTTCCGGCGATCACTTTATCATTTTATCACGCCAAAGCGATAAAATCAAGCCCGGAAATTTTTTATGCAAGAACAGCTTGACAAAACGCAATAGGCGGTGTAGACTGATGCGGTAGAGAGTGAATACTCACTCGCAAATCTTTCGGGCTTGTTTTGTCAAGAGAGGCAGCAAACATGGATGGCTTGTCGCTGGAAGATGTCGATCTGTTCTTTGGCAAGAAGCAGATCCTGCGCGGGATCTGTCTCGAGGTTCGCCCCGGCGAGATCTGCGGGCTGCTGGGGCCTTCCGGCTGCGGGAAAACCACGCTGGTAAAGATCGCGGCCGGGATCCTGCGCGCGTCCTCCGGGCGGGCCGTCGTATTGGGCGAACAGATGCCCAAGCTTCGGGCGATGGCGCGGATCGGGTATATGGCGCAAGGGGACGCGCTGTATCCCGCCTTGAGCGCGGAGGAAAATCTACGTTTTTTCGGAAGCGTCTGCGATCTTCACGGAAAGGTTTTGCGCACGCGTATCGCGGAGCTGGCGGAATTGGTGGATCTGAGCGGGGATCTGAAAAAA
This sequence comes from Eubacteriales Family XIII. Incertae Sedis bacterium, assembly GCA_031278145.1. Next base: position 425 of record JAITLA010000205.1, on the reverse strand, counting down.
CCGGTTCATATGTATTCCGGTGGCATGAAACGGCGGCTTTCGCTCATTGCGGCGCTGCTGCATCGACCGTCCGTGTTGATCCTCGACGAGCCGACCGTGGGGATCGACCCCCTGCTGCGGCGCGGTATATGGGAAAACCTGCGCAGCGTCGCGCGGGAGGGCGCCGTGATCCTCGTCACGACGCACGTCATGGACGAGGCGGAACAATGCGGCCAAATCGCAATGTTGCGCGGCGGCGCGTTGCTCGCAACGGGAACGATGGGCGAGATCCTGTCGGCCGCCGGGGCGGCCGACATCGAAGAGGCCTTTGTGCGATTCAGCGGCGGCGCGCCCGCAAGGGGGACGGCATGAGGGTTTTGGCTTTGGCGCGGCGCATTCTGCGGCAGCTGCGGCGGGATCATCGGACGCTCGCGCTGATGTTGTTC
>JAITLA010000203.1 GCA_031278145.1 Eubacteriales Family XIII. Incertae Sedis bacterium | reverse complement strand
AGCGTTGCGAAGCCGTTTGTGCCGTTACCGTGTGAAAAAGGAATCCGTCATTATGAAGATTGCCGTTGCCGGCGCGGGGAAGCTCGGCATAAAGATCACGGAGATGCTGATCAGCGGCGACCACTCCGTGACCGTCATAGACAAGGATAAGGAGATACTGCAAAAGCTGAGCGCAAGCTTCGACATCATGACCGTGGAGGGCAACGCGAAGCAGATATCGCTGCTGCGCGGCATCGAAATAGACAGCTTCGATTTCCTGATCGCGACCACGGACCGCGATGAAAAGAACATCGTTATTTCATCGTTTGCCAAGAAGCTCGGCTGCGGCAGGGTCATCGCGCGCATCAGGGACCCGGAGCATTCGGGGCAGCAGGAATTCATAAAGGAAAGCATGGATATCGATTTCCTTGTAAACCCGGAATTCGCCGTCACGCAGGAGATATACAAGTACCTCGTGGAGAAATATTCGATCAGCAACGGGATCATCTCGACGGGCCAAGCCGCGATGATCGAGTTTATGAGCGACAAGCTGCCGGACCTCATAGACAGGCCCATCAGCGAGATACCCGCGATGCTCGGACACGTGATCGTCGTGGCCATCTCGCGAAACGGCAAGGTGATCATCCCGAACGGCGACGTCACCGTGCTCGCGGAGGACGTCCTCTATATCGTGGGAAACAAGGACAAGATTCGCGCCCTGAACAAGAAGGTCCATGAAAGGGGCAAATACACGGACATCCACAAGGTGATGATCGCCGGGGGCGGCAAGGTGGGGCTCTACCTCGCGCGCCTGCTCTCGGAATTCGGGGTGGCGGTGAAGATCATCGAGAACGACAGGCAGCGTTGTCAGTATCTGTCGGCCAATCTGGAGAGTGCGCTGGTGCTGCACGGCGACGCGACGGATATCGCTCTGCTCGAGGACGAGGGCTTTGCGGAAATGGACGCCTTCGTTTCCGCGACGGGCTACGACGAGGAAAACCTCCTGCTGGCCCTGATGGCGAAGCAGCACGGGATAGAGGACGTGATCGCGAAGATCAGCCGCGAGAGCTATTACGGGCTTATCGAGAGCATGGGCATCGATATGGTCATGAACCCCGTGGATATTTCGGCCGGCTACATGCTCAGGATCATCCAAGGCTCCGAGCTGATCGTGTTCTCGAAGCTGATCCAAGGGCAGGCGGAGCTGATCGAATTCATAGCCGACGAACACATGATGCTGGCCGACAGGCCCATCTCGGAGCTCGGCCTGCCGAACGGCGTCATCATCGCGTCCATACACCGCGGCGGCAAGGTGATCATCCCGACGGGCGGCACCGAGATCGAGGAAGGGGATCGCGTGCTGATCTTCTGCCTGCTGTCGGAGGTCAGCGACCTCGAGAAACTGCTCAGGCTCCGCAGGGGGCTTTTCAGATAACATGGGCATCAAATATCGCGTCGTCGCGCGCGCGGCCGGCACGGCCGGCGCGCTGACGGGGATCGCAATGCTCCCCGCGTTGGCGGTTTCGCTCGTTTTTCGGGAATATCGCGAAGCGGCCGGCTTCGCGGTCTGCATCGTCATAACGCTTCTGCTCGCGGGCGCGACATGTCTGTCGTCCCGCGCGCGGACCGCGACCGATCCGGAGCCGAGGCTGCGCGACGCCATGCTCATCGTGTCCGTATGGTGGTTCGTGTCGTCCGTTCTGGGCGGGCTTCCCTACATGGCCTGCGGGGTTTTGAGCGGGCCGGCGGACGCCCTGTTCGAATCGGCCTCGGGCTTTACGACCACGGGCGCCACGGTCCTTCCCGCGTTGGCGGAACTCCCGCGCGGTCTTGCGCTCTGGCGGTCTGTGACGGGCTGGCTCGGGGGCCTTGAGATCCTGGCCGCCTCGCTTGCCCTGCTGCCTCCGGCCGGCCTCTACGCCGCCGCGCGGATCGAGTCCTCGGCGAGCCTGTCCGAAAGGCTGCCCGCGCGGGAACGCGGCGCCGCGCTGCGGCTCTTCGCCGTCTATGCGGGAGGCAGCCTGCTGCTGTTTCTGCTTCTGCGCGTCGCCTCGACGGCGCCCTTTGACGCGCTCATTCTCGCGCTCGGCGCGGTTTCCACCTCCGGCTTTTCGGGCCGGGCCGACGGTACGGTCGAGGTGTCCGACGCGGCGGCTTTTTTCCTGTGCGCGTTCATGCTCCTCGCCGCCGTCAACTTCACGCTCTACCGCCGCTTTTCGGCGCGCCTCGGCAAACGGATCCTGCGGGATGAGGAGCTGCGTTGCTTCTTTCTCGCGCTCGGCTGCGCGGCCTGCGCAATCGGCCTGTATTTCCTGATCGCGTTGCCGCACGGGAACGCGCTGCGCGACATCGGGAACGCTTTTTTCGAAACGGCGTCCGCCCTCACCACCACGGGCTGTCACAGGGCCGCCGTTTTCTCCTGGCCGCCCTTCTGCAAGCTTATCCTGCTCTTCTGCGCGCTCATGGGCGGCTGCGTCGCCTCCACCGCAGGCGGTATCAAGGTCGGCAGGATCCTCATACTCCTTCGCTTGCTGCGGAGGAATATATCCGTCAGGCTGCATCCGAACGCCGTGCTCGCCATCAAATTCGACGGCAAGGCCGTGCCGACGGATACGGTGAACGCCGTTGTCGCGCATGCCATGCTCTGCATCGTGGTGTTCTTCGTCGCGATGACAATCGTGTCCCTCGACGGCGCGGGGGAGTCCGGCGATTCCGTTTTTGACGTGCTCGCGTGCATGAGCAACGCGGGTCCCTCCCTCGCCGCGACGGATTGGGCCGCCTACGGTCCGCCGACCAAGGTGTTTTTGAGTTTTTTGATGATCCTCGGGCGGCTGGAGTTCACGGCGGTGTTGCTGCTGTTTACGCCGCGTTACTGGAAGAACGATTGAGAGGGTGCCGCTCGGGTCCGAGGCCACTGAAAAAGTCGGCATTGGGCGCAGAACACATGGGGACGGTTCATTTGTGTAACACATACAATGTTGGAATTGCGCGATTTACCGGCACGGGCCACAGTGCCAAACCTG
>JAITLA010000107.1 GCA_031278145.1 Eubacteriales Family XIII. Incertae Sedis bacterium | reverse complement strand
CAGGTTTGGCACTGTGGCCCGTGCCGGTAAATCGCGCAATTCCAACATTGTATGTGTTACACAAATGAACCGTCCCCATGTGTTCTGCGCCCAATGCCGACTTTTTCAGTGGCCTCGGTCTTGCTGAGGGGTGGTTTATAACACAAGCACGGGCTTTGACATGATTGATCAAGAAAACAAGGTTTTAATCCGAAACTTGCCGTAATTTTTGAAAAAAGAGAGGTAATTGCATGAGGAATATTGGTATTACCGTTTACGGTTGTGAGCCGGATGAAGCCAAAGCGTTCAATGCGCTTTCACCGCGCTTTGGGGTCGTACCCGTCATTACAAGTTCTCCCGTATCGGAAGCCAACGCAAAGTTATACCCCGGCAATCAATGTATTAGTGTGGGGCATAAATCCGAGGTTTCCAAACCTACCATTGCCGCACTTAAAAATGCCGGAGTGAAATATATTTCCACCCGAAGCGTTGGCTTTAATCACATAGATATAAAAGCCGCCAAAAATATGGGTATTGCCGTGGGGAACGCGGCATATTCGCCGGGGAGCGTTGCCGATTATACAATGATGCTTATGTTGATAGCGGTACGGGGCGCAAAATCGATTGTGAGCAGCGCGGAAAAAAACGATTTCAGATTGGATATCGCCCGTGGAAAAGAATTGCGTGATATGACTGTCGGGGTAATTGGAACCGGGCATATAGGCAAGGCTGTTATAGAGCGGTTACAGGGGTTCGGTTGTCATGTATTGGCATATGGCCGCAGCAAGGAGGTCACGGCTGATTATGTATCCTTGAATGACTTGCTGCAAAAAAGCGACCTTCTTACCATTCATGTGCCACTCGATACAGACACCTATCATCTGATTGGCCGCAAACAGATTGAAAGCATGAAGCAGGGCGCATATCTTATCAATACTGCCCGTGGCGGAATTGTGGATACATACGCGCTTATTAAAGCATTAAAAAACGGAAAACTTGGTGGCGCAGCATTGGATGTGTTGGAGGACGAGGAAGGGCTTTTCTATTTTGATTGCACACAGAAACCGATAGAAAACCAATTTTTACTTGAACTTCAAAAGATGCCAAATGTAATAATTACACCGCATACGGCCTACCACACCGAGCGGGCATTGCACGATACTGTTGAAAAAACCATTTTGAACTGTCTTGATTTTGAAAGAAGTAAATTATATGGATAAATTGAAAGTTGCCATCCTGTTTGGGGGCTGTTCAGAGGAACATGATGTTTCAATAAAGTCCGCTAAAGAGATAGCACGTCATATTGACACAGAAAAATACGAGCCTGTTTATATTGGGATTACCAAAACCGGCACATGGAAAATATGTGACCAACCTTGCGCCGAATGGGAGAGCGGCGATTGCCGTTCTGCCGCACTATCGCCGGACAGGGCAGCGCACGGTCTGATTATCGCAAAAAATGGTGAATATCAAATCCAACGGATAGATGTTGCATTCCCTGTTTTGCATGGCAAGACAGGTGAAGATGGCGCAATACAAGGATTATTTGAATTGTCCGGCATCCCCTATGTGGGTTGTGACATTCAAAGCTCGGTGGTATGTATGGATAAATCCTTGACGTACATTGTTGTTAGAGATGCCGGTTTCCGCACTCCCGAATTTTTGATTTTGCATGATGGCGACACGCCGAAAGCAGATGCCGTAACATACCCCGGTTTCGTCAAACCGGCACGTTCCGGCTCGTCTTTCGGTGTAACAAAAGTTAATGGCTTAAATGAGCTACACGCTGCCATAGAAACGGCAAGACAATATGATAGCAAAATCCTGATTGAGCAAGCGGTTTCAGGCATTGAAGTGGGTTGTGCCGTATTGGGTAACGGATCTGACCTATCTGTTGGGGAGGTAGACCAAATCACGCTATCGCACGGCATTTTTCGTATTCATCAAGAGGCCAACCCGGAAAACGGCTCCGAAAACACAATGGTTACCATTCCTGCAAATATTAAGGCAGGGAAGCGCATAGAGGTACAGGAAACGGCGAAAGCAATTTATAAGGCTCTCGGCTGCAAGGGGCTTTCCCGCGTTGATATGTTCTTACAGGAGGACGGGAGCATTGTACTCAATGAGGTTAATACGCTGCCGGGTTTTACGTCGTATAGCCGCTATCCACGCATGATGAATGTTGCCGGAATAACGATTTCCGAGATTGTTGACCGCCTTATAGCGTTGGCAATAAGGGGGTGAGCGGGATGGAAAAAGGCTTTGTATTTTTGGACGAAGTGTTGCGCGGAGTTCGTTGGGACGCTAAATACGCCACATGGGATAATTTCACCGGGAAGCCGGTTGAGGGATACGAAGTCAATCGTATAGCGGGAACATACGCGCTGGCGGCTGCGCTAACGAAAGCAAAGGAGCAAGCGGCGGCTCTTGGATACGGCTTGCTTCTTTGGGACGGATATCGCCCTCAACGTGCGGTAGATTGTTTTTCACATTGGTCTATGCAGCCGGAAGATGGACGTACAAAGGAAAAACACTATCCGAATATTAAACGAAGCGAAATGATTTCAAAGGGATATGTAGCTTCAAAGTCGAGCCATAGTCGTGGAAGCGCGATTGACCTTACACTTTTTGGGTTGGATACCGGCGCGATTGTTCCTATGGGAAGTGACTTTGATTTTATGGACAAGCGCTCACATCATACGTCAAATGATGTTTTAGAGGTTGAAGCGAAACACCGCAAGCTATTATGTTCCATTATGGAATATAGCGGATTTGAACCATATGAATATGAATGGTGGCATTATGTTTTGAGAAATGAGCCATACCCCGACAGATATTTTGATTTCCCGCTTGACAGGGACTATCTCGAATAAGTGAAAAACAAAAAATAGTATTCGCTTAGGGAACTACAAGAGGATTTCCAAATACCGCCCCAGACGTTCTTCCAAATATTCCGAAACCATTTCCACCATCGGCGTGGCGGACTTGTCCTTATAATAGCTATCGAAGCAGGCGTAGTATCGTTTTCTATCCGCAAATTTCACGTCAATCGGCGGGTAGCCCCGCTGCATCAGCATAAGGTTAAGAAGCAACCGGCCTGTTCGTCCGTTGCCGTCAATGAAAGGGTGAACACCCTCAAAATCCAAGTGAAACAAGGCGGCGTTCTCAATAGGATGGCGCCTCACTTCTTTTTGGGCGGCGATGAACCGTTCCATCCGCATGGGCACTAAATACGGCGGCGGCGGTTCATGGTATGCACCCATTATCGTCACGGGGATCCTGCGGTATGCGCCTTTGTCATCGGGCCTGTCCATCAGCACAAGCGCATGGATGTCCTTGATCATCTTTTCGGACAGCGGCGCCTTTTTTGTAACAAGCCGTTGAACATATAAGAAAGCATCCCGGTGGCCAACAGCCTCCAGATGATCTTTAAGTGGCTTTTTATCTATGGTAATGCCTTCCAGCACCAGTGCCGTTTCCCGCAGCGTTAGGGTATTGCCCTCAATGGCGTTGGAGTTGTATGTGAACTCTACAAGGAATTCCTCTTGCAAGCGCCTTAACTCCCCTTGCGTGAAAGGGCGACGCTTACGGATTTGTGCTTTGAGTGTATCAACCCGCGCAAATATGGCAGCATATTCTTGCGGTATGATTTTGCCACGCAAAATGCGGCCATCAAGCGGCTTCACAGCATTGGCGGGTATTTTGTACGAACGACCTTCCCGGACAACACCTTCGATTTTTTCCCGCTCACAGAGCAACCGCACACGCCGATCCGAAACGCCCCATTGTTCCGCTGCCTGTTGCACGCCAATATATTCCACGATAACACCTCGATTCTCATACTGTATTGTACACCGGAATCGGAATAATATCAACACCGACATGGGAAAACAGAATATCATTCCGATGCGCGGATGTTGTATTGTGCGCGTCAAGGCGCTGTCATAAAGTTGTGATCCACATCGACGCTGATCGGAAAACAATGCCTTACACGAACGGAATGCGCGCGGCGGCCGCATGTCAGAAACAGTGGTTGCGATTCAACCCGTCGTAGAGGTTTCGCAAGAGGGGATTTTCCTGTGATTTGTGAATGGACACATTCAGATATTTGTGGAAGTGCTTATTCATGTGGCTCTGTTCGACATGGCCGAGCATCGTCGCCGCGATTGCGCCGTTTTTGAGCTTGGCCACGACGCATTTCCGCAAAAGGGACGGTCCGGAGTGAGGGCCCGCCGGCGCGCGGGATATTTCCGCACCGCAATACCCCGCCCGCCTCTGAACCGTAACAACGGTAACACAATTTCTGCCTGCGGCAACAAAAAAAACTTTACAACGCGCCGCAAAACGTATATGCTTATAACATAATCCATTTGACGCATTTGCCGGTCCGCCGGAGCGAGAGGCCCTCAAGCTCCGAAACGCCGGGAAACGACAGGGGGTGCGGGTCATGAAAATTTACGAGTCCGGCGAAAACTATCTCGAAACCATTCTGATATTGCAAAAGGAGCGCGGGCACGTGCGGTCCATCGATGTCGCCACGGAGATGAACTTCTCGAAGCCGAGCATCAGCCGCGCCATGGGCATATTGAAGAATGCGGGATACATCACAATCGACGACGGCGGCAATATCCACCTGACGCCGATGGGCAAGCAGACGGCGGAGGGCATCTACGAGCGTCATCTCCTGATCACGCGCTATTTCGTCGAGGTCTTGGACGTGGACCAGAAGATCGCGGCGAAGGACGCGTGCCGCATCGAGCACGTGATCAGCGCGGAGGCCTTCGCGCAGATCAAAAAGCGCCTTGTGGATCGCGACGCGGCGGCCGGGGCCGGGCGGTAAGGATAGGTCAAAGACAAGGCGTGGATTGCTTATGCCCGGAGCGCAGCGGGCAACGCCAACCGGCCGCCGCGCGGCGAACGGGTATTTTGCTTCGCCCGCAATGACGGGGCGGCGTTTTCGCGCGCGAGCCGCGCCCGCCGCCATATCATATTAGACAATTCTTGTTTTATATTTCATATAAGGCTTGGTTCGTGTGTTCTGGATAACGCATTTTTCGGGAAGCAAGGGAGGGGCGCCCGTGCTTCGGGAACGGAATACGGAGGGTTTGCGCGTTGGAAATAAGCCAGTATATGAACAAATATCCCATCACCCTGAACGAGAAGGACCCCTTCGAGAAGGCCGTCGCGGTCTTTGCGGCCCACAAGACCAACGGGATTCCCATCATAAACGAAAAAGGCGCGATGACGGGCATCATAAGCCTCGCGCGGGCCTTCCGCCTGCTGCATGACGCCGTCGATCAGAACATCCTTCTGGAAGAGGTCATGATCCGCAACCCGATTGTGATCGACCCCGAAGAGGACATCGACGAGTTGATCGGCCGGCCCGTAAGCGCGCTGCCCGTCGTGAAGGACGAGCGCCTGGTGGGCCTTTATTCCATGCCGGACACGATACGCGCCTATTACAACTCCACGAAGACGCTTCGCCTGGAGCTGGACGCGATCATCAAGGGGCTCTACAACGGCATCGTCACCATCGACGCCGCAGAGAAGATCCGCGTGATCAACCCCACGGCCGCGGCGGTCCTGAATGTGGACATCGACGAGGTGATAGGCAAGAACATCAACGACGTTTTCCCGCAGGCCGGCCTGTCCGAGGTCATGCAATCCGGCCGGCCGGCGATCAATCGCAAGATCCGCTTCGAGGACAAGACCCTTCTCGTGACCTGCACAAAGGTGAGCGGCGATCACGAGATCGGCATCGCGATCATCAACGACTTCACGGAGCTGGCCGTCGTCTACGAGGAACTGTCGCAGACCAAGGAGCTCATGCGGGAATTGGAAACCATCATCGAAACCTCCTCCGACGGCATACTCGTGACGGACGAAAAAGGCGACATCGTCAAGGTGAATACGGCCGTGGCGGAGATCTTCGCGGAACCGATTGGAACGATCATCGGAAAGAACATCGAGGCCTACAAGGACATATTCGGGGCCGACATCCTAAGGCGCCTCTTCTCCGAGCGGGGGAAGACCGCCGGGGACAAGGCTTCGCAGTGCCTGCCGCTGTACGCGAGGATGGGAAAGACGCGGCTCATGGTCGTGGTGAATCCGATTATCGCGAAGGACGGCGCCTACAGCGGCTTCGTCGTGGACATACAGGACATCACCCGCATGCACGAGCTGGAGCGGCAGGTGAACCAACTGGAGATCCTGTATCGGCAGGAGATAAAAAAATCGGCGGCGGCGGAGAAATACATCTTCACGGACCCCAACAGCCGGCGCCTGCTGGAACGGATACAGCAGGTTGCGAAGGTGGATTCCACCGTGCTCGTCACGGGCGAATCCGGCGTCGGCAAGGAGGTCGTGGCGGAGATCCTGCACAGCTCGGGGAACAGGTCGGACAAGGCCTTTGTGAAGATCAACTGCGGCGCGATACCGGAAACCCTGCTCGAATCGGAGCTGTTCGGCTACGAGCCCGGGGCCTTCACGGGCGCCGGGAAAAAGGGGAAGAGCGGCATACTGGAGATCGCCAACCACGGCACGGTCTTCCTCGACGAGATCGGCACATTGCCGATCAGCCTGCAGGTCAAGCTCCTGCGCGTCCTGCAGTCCCAAGAGATCATGCGCCTCGGCGGCATCGCCCCGAGGAAGATCGACGTGCGCGTCATCGCCGCGACGAACAAGGATCTGGCCACCATGGTGCAGTCGGGGCATTTCCGCTTGGATCTCTACTACAGGCTCAACGTGGTGCCGATCTTCGTGCTGCCCCTGCGCGACAGAAAGGAAGACATCCCCGCGCTCCTGCACTATTTCTTGGGCAAATACAACGAGAAATACAAGCTGTCCAAGTCCTTCAGCGCCTCTGCGGTCAAGCAGATGCTGAACTACGAATGGCCGGGCAACGTAAGGGAATTGGAAAACATGGTGGAACGCTCCGTGGTCACGAGCGAGGGCGATACGATAGAAAGCCTGTCCAAGGAGATGCTGACCGGGAACGGGGGCCTTTGGAGCCGGATCGACGAGATCCGGTTCCGCCAGAACTACAGGGATATCGTGAACGAGTATGAGATGATGCTGTTGAACAAAGCGCTCGAACAATACGGCACGACGCGAAAGATGTCCGTGGCCTTGGGCTTGAATCAGTCCACAATCGTGAAAAAAATGTCGCGGCTCGGCCTCGTCAAGTAAATTACCCTGTCAAGGGTATACAATTCGCCGGCGGGCGGAGCGGTGGACACGCCTCCGCTCCGCCCGCCGGCCTTTGAACGGCAAGTCAAGTAAAAAAGGAATCAATCTTGATTACTTTTTTCATCGGTCCTCCATGCCGCTTTTCTGCGGAATTTCAGCCATTTCCAAGCCTCAATCGAAACAAGCCCAAAAAACCCGGATGATTTTTTTCATCACCGCTTCCGCAAAAGCCCGCTTTTGCGGCTGTTTTGCCGCCTTTCGGCCTTGGCACGGGTATTGCTATTATCTGTGTAGCCAGTAGAATGATAGCAGTCTATCCGTTATTTTTTCAAAACCAAGGTAGGGGAGGGCATTGCAATGAAGATCAAAACAGTATGCGTGGTGGGCGCGGGCCTGATGGGCCAGCAGCTTGCCCTGCTGGCCGCCACATCCGGCTTCGAGGTGTATTGCGCGGACACTTCGCAGGAGGCGCTGAAGAAGGCGCAGGATTTCGTCGCCGGCTGGCTGCCGAAGCAAAAGGCCAAGGAAAGGATCACCGATGAACAGATCGCGCATGTGAACAAGCATCTGCACTTTGTCGACAAGCTGGAAGCGGCCGCAAAGACCGCGGATGTGGTCATCGAGGCCGCCGTCGAGAATCTGGCCGTCAAGCGGAGCATCTTCGCGCAGCTGGACAAGATCGCGCCTCCGCACGCCATCCTGGCCACGAACAGCTCCTATCTGGTCAGCTCCAAGATCGCGGACGCGACCGAGCGCCCCGACAAGGTCCTCAACATGCACTTCTTCAATCCCGCCTTGGTCATGAAAACCGTGGAGGTCGTGCAGGGACCGCACGTATCCGACGAAACGGTTGAAACGGTTATGGAGCTTGCGCGCGCCCTCGGGAAGAATCCCGCCAAGGTCAAGAAGGAAATCTACGGCTTCCTGTGCAACCGCATCTTCAGCGTCCTCACCAAGGAGGCCTGTTACCTGCTGGATCAGGGGATTGCGTCCATAGAGGACATCGACACCGCCGTGAAGGGCGCGTTCGGACACCCGATGGGGCCCTTCGAGCTGCTGGACATGACGGGCATCGATCTCGAATACCACCTCGGCATGGAGCGTTTCAGAGAAACGGGCAGCCTGACGGACAGACCCAGCCCGAGCTTGACCGAGCGCTTTGGCAAGGGCGATTTCGGCCGCAAGACGGGCAAGGGCTATTACGATTACACGAAGAAATAGAGAGAATAAGAAGAAAAGCGAGGGTGGATCATGGATTACGAAAATATAATCGTTCGCAACGAGAACAATGTTTCGATTGTGAATTTAAATCGCCCCAAAAGCTTGAACGCCTTGAACGCGGCGATGGTTGCCGAGCTGGGCAAGGCCTTTGACGAGATCGCCGCCGATCCGCGGGTGAAGGCCGTCGTCATCACCGGCGAGAAGAACTTCGCGGCGGGCGCCGACATCACCGACATGGTGGAGCTCAGCCCGGAGGAGGCCTTCGACTTCGCGTTCTCCCCCATCTACGATAAGATCGCGAATTGCGCCAAGCCCGTGATCGCGGCCATCGAAGGCTTTGCCCTCGGCGGCGCCATGGAGCTGGCGCTGTGCTGCGACATCCGGATCGCGGCGCCGAACGCGAAGCTGGGCTTTCCCGAAATCAGCCTCGGCATCTTTCCGGGAGCGGGCGGCACGCAGCGGCTTCCGCGCCTGATCGGCCCTTCCAAGGCGAAGCGGCTGATCTTCACGGGCGCCATTGTCAGGGGCGAGGAAGCGCTCTCCTTGGGCTTGGTCGATACCCTGGCCGAAAATCCCCGGGAGGAGGCGACAAAGCTCGCCGCGGATCTGGCCGGCAAGGCACCCGTCGCGCTGAAGCTGGCGAAGGAATGCATCAATAAGGCCGCCGATGTGGACCTCAACACGGGATCCGCCTTTGAAGCGACGAATTGGGCAAGGCTCTTCGCCACGGCGGATCAGAAGGAGGGCATGCGCGCCTTTATCGAGAAGCGCAAGCCGGCCTTTGTCGGGAAGTAGACAGGGCGGCGCAAGGCCGGCATCCGCCGGCCGGCATCCCTTTTTTGAACGATTTTTAGGAGGAAAGCATGTTGAAAGAGGCTGTAATCGTAGCGGGCGCGCGCACGGCCATAGGCGACTACATGGGTTCGCTGCAGTCGCTGAAGGCGCATGAGCTTGGGACCTTGGCGCTGAAGGGCGTCATCGACAAGGCCGGGATCGATCCGAATCTGATAGAAGAGGTCATCGCGGGCCATGTAAACCAAGCGGGCGCCCCCGGAAATTCGGCGCGCTGGGTCACGCTGAAGGCCGGCTGTTCCGTTGAAACCACCTCGACCACCGTACACCAGCAGTGTCCGTCGTCCATGCGCGCCGCCGATTTCCTTTCGCAGGCCATCATGCTCGGCAGGATAGAGGTCGGCGCCGTGGTCGGCATGGAGAGCATGTCCAACGCGCCCTACCTGCTCATGGGCGCGCGGAAGGGCTATCGCCTGAACGACGGCGAGGTCGTGCAGGACAGCATGATGATAGGCGGACTGATCTGCGCCTTTGAAGGCTACCACATGGGCATTACCGCCGAGAACGTGGCCGAGGAGAAGGGCGTCGGCCGCGAGGAACAGGACGAGTACGCCGTCATGAGCCACGAGCGGGCTTGCAAGGCGATAGACGACGGCATTTTCAAGGAAGAGATCATCCCCGTGGAGATCAAGACGCGCAAGGGCGTCCAAATCTTCGATACCGACGAGCATCCGCAGCGGGGCTACACGCTCGAGATGGCGGCGAAGCTGAAGCCCGTTTTCAAGAAGGACGGAACCGTGACGATCTTCAACGCGTCCGGCCTGAACGACGGGGCCGCGGCCATCCTCATGATGTCGGCGGACAAGGCGAAGGCGCTCGGGCTCAAGCCGCTGGCGCGCGTCGTATCGGCGGCGTCCGGCTCGGTGGCACCGCGCGTCATGGGCCTCGGCGTGGTGCCGGCCGTTCACAAGGCACTGAAATACGCGGATCTGGATATAAAGAGCATCGATTATTGGGAGCTGAACGAGGCCTTTGCCGCACAGGTCCTCGGCTGCAACCGCGACCTCCGCATCCCCTTTGATCGCTTGAACGCCTACGGCTCCGGCATTCCGCTCGGGCATCCGGTGGGCATGACCGGCGCGCGCATCATCATGGCGGCCGTCAATGAGCTGAAACGCCGCGGCGGGCGCTACGCCTGCGCGTCCATGTGCGCCAGCGGCGGCCCGGCCGGAGCGTTCATCGTTGAAAATATACAATGATGCAGGATCGAATTCGTTAATGTTTTCGTCGTAACACAGAGATTCGGAGGGAAGGATTTATGGGCAACAAATTAATGGATCTGAAGGACGCCAGGTTTGCCATCTACGACCAGCTGAAAATCGCCGATCTTTTCGCCTATGAGAAGTTCAGCGACTACACGAAGGAAACGATAGACATGGCGATAGACACGGCGGAGAAGCTTGCGGTCAACGAGTATTACCCCATCAACAACGTGGGCGACAAGACGGGCGTGGGCTTCGACAACGGCAAGGTCACGGTGCCCGCGGAGTTCCACACGGCCTACAAGAAGTTCTGCGAGGGAGGCTGGACGGCGCCCGCGGAGGACTACGATCTCGGCGGCCAGCAGATGCCGACGATGCTCAACTACCTCACGCAGATGCTGTTCTTCGCGGCCAATCAGTCCCTGATGGTCTATACCTGCCTCACGCACAGCGCTGGAAAGGTCCTGGAGATCTTCGGCACGGAGGAACAGAAGAAGAAGTATCTGGAGCCCATCTGGGCGGGAACCTGGGGCGGCTGCATGGACCTCACCGAGCCCGAGGCGGGCAGTGACGTCGGCGCCATTCGCACCAAGGCGATCCCCAACGAGGACGGCACGTACAGCATCAAGGGCAACAAGATCTTCATCAGCCAAGGCGATTCGGACCTCACGGAGAACATCGTGCACATCCTGCTCGCCCGCGTGGAGGGCGATCCCGAGGGCACGAAGGGCCTGTCCTGCTTCATCGTTCCGAAGCTCAGGGTCAACGAGGACGGCAGCATCGGCGCGCCCAACGACGTCGTTTGCACGGGCATCGAGCACAAGATGGGCATGAAGGGCTCCGCCACGGCCTCCCTGGCCTACGGCGACAACAACAGCTGCATCGGCGAGCTGATCGGCGGCCGGGGCAAGGGCATCATCACCATGTTCCACATGATGAACGAGCAGCGCATCGTGGTGGGCATGGAGGGCATCGCCATGGGCAGCTCCGCGTATCTCCACGCCTTGGACTTCGCGCGGGAGAGGAAGCAGGGCGTCGCCTTCGGCCAGAGGACGGGTCCGCAGGTGTCCATCATCGAGCATCCCGACGTGCGGAGAAACCTCCTTCTGATGAAGAGCTACACCGAAGGGATCCGCGCACTGCTGCTGTACGCCGCCAAATGTCTGGATTTGAAGGAGATCGTCACGGACGAGGCGGAGAAGCAACGCTACGGCGATCTGGTCGAGATCCTGACGCCGATATGCAAGGGCGGCGGAACCGACAGGGGCTTCGACGTCTGCGTGACCGCGATTCAGGTCTTCGGCGGTTATGGATACTGTCAGGAGTACTACGTGGAGCAGCTGGCGCGCGACTGCAAGATCACGAGCATCTACGAGGGCACCAACGGCATACAGGCGAACGACCTGCTGGGCCGCAAGATCGGCATGCGGGACGCCGCCGCCTTCAAAGCGCTGATAGACGAAATCCAATCGGTTATACAAGCGGCCAAGGGGATCGATGGGTTATCCGTCTACGCGGAGGATCTGGAAAGGCATCTGAATCAATTCATCAAGATAAGCGACCTGTTGCGGGGGCGGCAGAAGGAGAACGGCTTCTTGGCGTATTCTTGGGCGACCCCTTATCTGACCGTCGCGGAGGATATTGCGGTGGCGTGGATGCTGCTTTCCCAGTCGGTGGTGGCGTCCGAAAAGCTGAAGGCCGGCGACGCGAACGACGCCGATTTCCTCAACTCCAAGATCGGCACGACCAAATTCTTCATCAGCTCCGTGTTGCCGCAGGTGACGGGCAGACTGGACGCCATCGAGAAGAACGACGACAGCTTCCTGCGGTTGGAGGACAAGTATTTTATCGATTGATTTTATGTCAAAGGAGGCGCTTACGTGAATTTCCAAGAGGAATACAAAAGCAAGCTGGTTACGCCGGATGAAGCCGTGAAGCTGGTCAAGTCCGGGGATTGGGTGGAATACGGCTCGTTTTCCGGCCAAGTCGTCGAGCTGGACAAGGCCCTCGCCAAGAGGAAGGACGAGCTGTTTGACGTGAAGATCCGCGGGACCTCGCGCGTCGGAACGCCGGAAACCGTGAAAGCGGACCCCGAAAACGAGCATTTCACGTACAACAGCACGCACCTTGGCGCGGGCGAGCGCAAGCTCAGCGATGAACATCTGTGCTGGTATCTGCCGGTGCTGTACCACGAACAGCCGGGCTACTACAGGAAGCACATCAAGACGGACGTGCTCTTCCTCACCGTTCCGCCGATGGACAAATGGGGCTATTTCAGCTTCGGACCGCAGGTGTCGCACGCGATGGCGCTGTGCGAAACCGCGCCCACGATCATACTGGAGGTCAACCCCAATGTGCCACAGTGCCTCGGCGGCTTCCAGGAAGCGATCCACATCAGCAAGGTGACGCGGGTGGTGGAGGCGAACTGGGAACTGCCGCAGATTCCGAACATCGCCCCGAGCGAGATCGATCAGAAGATCGCGGAATTGATCATGGGGCGTCTGGAGGACGGCGACTGCCTGCAGCTCGGCATCGGCGGCATGCCGAACGCCGTGGGCGCGATGATCGCGAAGTCGGACCTGAAGGATCTGGGCATCCATACGGAGATGTTCGTGGACTCCTTCGTGGATATGATCGAGGCGGGTCAGGTGACGGGCGCGCGGAAGAACATCGATAAGTACAAGGTCGTCGCCACCTTCGCGCTGGGCAGCAAGACCACCTATGACTACGTTGACAGCAACCCGCGCGTGGCCTTCTATCCGGTGGATTACACGAACGATCCCTTCGTGATTGCGCAGAACGACAAGGTTGTGGCGATCAACAACTGCGTCGAGGTGGACATCCTCGGGCAGATATGCTCCGAATCCTCGGGAACCCGGCAGATCAGCGGCACGGGCGGACAGCTGGACTTCACCTACGGAGCCTACCGCTCCAAGGGCGGCCGGGCCTTCATCTGCATGAGCTCCGCCTACACGAAGAAGGGCGGGCTGGTTTCCAGAATCAAGTCCACGCTCACGCCGGGCGCCGTCGTGACGGTGCCGCGGACGATGGTGCACTATCTGGTCACGGAGTACGGCGTTGTGGATCTGAAGGGACGCACGCTCTGGGAGAGGGCGGAATCCGTCATCTCCATCGCCCATCCCGACGTCAGGGATCAGCTGATTGGGGAGGCGGAGGAAATCGGCGTTTGGCGCAAGAGCAACAAACGGTAAGCCGCGCGGCGCGGGCTTGTTCGCGGGGCGGCGTCCGCCGCCCGGGATTCGTACCGCCGCGCCGAACGCGCACGGTGCGCGTGCGCGTTCGTGTCAAGATTCCCTTTCTTATACGGAATGTTATGTAAAGGAGAGTGCAATGAGCAATGGAATTGCCAAACCGGAAACGAATTATCGTATTTTCACTGTGGTTATCGCATGTATCGCCATCATTATCAACTACCTCGACCGAGTGAACTTCAGCGTGGCGACGCCCACGATCATGGAAACCTTCGGCATTACGGCGACGCAGATCGGCCTGATGGGCTCCGCCTTCTTCATCCCCTACATGTGCATGATGCTGCCGACGGGTTTCCTCTTGAACAAGATCGGCCCCAAGAAGCTCATGAGCGCTTCTCTGGTGCTCTGGGGTCTGGCCACGATGGCGACGGCGCTCGCCTACAATGTCGGAAGCTTCCTCGCCACGCGGATCGCAATGGGCCTGTTTGAGGCACCCGGCTTCCCAACGGCCTCACGCGTGGTTTCGGTCTGGATTCCGAACAGGGAGCGCACCTTGGCCTCCGGCGCTTTCGACTGCTGCGCCAGAATCGGCACGGCCTTCGCGCCGCCGCTGGTCGTGTGGATCATCACGAACTGGGGCTGGCAGGCGTCCTTCGTGATCACGGGCGCAATCGCCGTCGTCTTTGGAATCATATGGTTGTTCATCTATCATGAGCCGGACGATCACCCGAAGGTCAGCAAGTCGGAATTGGCTTATATTCGCCAAGAGGAAGTGGTCGACGAGTCGGGCCGGGTGAAGAAGACGACGCCCATCCCCATGCGCCGCTTCATCTTCTACCGCCGTCTGGTGCAGGCCTCCTTGGCCTACGGCTGCTATCTCTACGTATGGAACACCTTCACGTCTTGGATGCCCTCTTTCTTCGTGAACGCGCGCGGCTTCAGCCCGACCGCCATGGGCAACGCCACGATGATCCCCTATCTGACCGCGGTCATCTTGGAGCTTATCGGCGCCGTGATATTTGACAAGTGGTATCAGTCCGGCACGAAGCTGACGACGATACGGCGGACGGGCATGTCCATAAGCCTCATAGGCTCCGCCATCTTCATCTTCATCGCGATACAGGCCACGACGCCCTTCTGGATCGTGTTCTTCCTGTCCGCCTTCGCCGGCATAAGCGGGCTGGGCGCGGGCAATGTGCAGGCGCCCCCGGTCGATCTGGCCCCCTACGGACAGGCCGGCGGCTTCAGCGGCTTCTACGCCTTGGGCGGTGCGCTCGGCAGCTTCTTCGCACCCTTCATCACGGGCGCCATCATCGACTCGTCCTTCGGCTACAACGGCGGCTTCACCGTGTCCGCCTGCGTGGCTCTCCTGGGCGCGGCGCTCTACATCTTCAACAAGTACGATAGGCTGGAGATACGGGAGAAGGATCGGATGATTGCGGAAAAGACGGCCTGACACGGCCTCGGCCCATAGTGATTTGTTTGATCGTGACAGCAAGGAGCTTCGACGAAAGCCGGCTCTTTGCTGTCGCGTCATGTACGGGCGAACGGCCGCCCGGCCGTTTCGAGGCACGGCGGCATGCAAAAGGCTGTTCATCTGAAAGGAGAACGGAATGAATTTTGAATTGACGGAAGACCACATCATGATGCGGAAGATGGTGCGCGACTTTGCGGAAGCGGAGGCGGCGCCGGGGGCGGAGGAGCGGGACGAGAAGGAAGAATTCCCGCTGGAGCTGTGGAAGAAGTGCGGCGAGCTGGGTCTTGCGGGCGTGACCTTTCCTGAGGAATACGACGGGGTGGGAGCGGACTACATTTCCTACGCGATCACGGTGGAGGAGCTGTCGCGCGTGGACGCCTCGCTGGGGGTGACGATCTCGGCGCATTCGAGCCTGTGCGCGAACCCGATCCACTTGTTCGGAACGGAGGCGCAGAAGAAGAAATACCTGTGTCCCCTGGCGACGGGCGAGAAGATGGGGGCCTTCGGGCTGACGGAATCGATGGCGGGCTCCGACGCGTCGGGCACGCGCACAACGGCGGTGCGCGAGGGCGATTCTTACGTGATCAACGGGAGCAAGGTGTTCATCACGAACGGCTACCACGCGGACATCTACGTGATCACGGCGCAGATGGACAAGAGCAAAGGGAACAAAGGGATCGCGGCCTTCATCCTGGAGAAGGACACGCCGGGCTTCACGTTCGGGAAGAAAGAAAAGAAGATGGGGATCCGCTCGTCGGCGACCTACGAGCTGGTGTTCGAGAACGTGCGAATTCCGGCGGAGAACCTGCTGGGCAAGGAAGGGGAAGGCTTCAAGATCGCGATGACGACGCTGGACTACGGACGGATCGGGATCGCGTCGCAGGCGCTGGGGATCGCGCAGGGGGCGTATGAGCTGGCCCTGAAATACGCGAAGGAGCGGGAGCAGTTCGGAAAACCGATTGCGGCGCTGCAGGCGATTGGGTTCAAGCTGGCGGACATGGCGATTCAAATCGAGGCGGCGCGCCTACTGGTGTACCAAGCGGCCCACATTGCGAGCGAGCACAAGATTCCCGTGTCGAAGCACGCGGCGATGGCGAAGGTGTTCGCGGCGGAAACGGCGAACGCCGTGACCACGCAGGCGGTGCAGATTCTGGGCGGATACGGCTACACGCGCGACTACCCGGCGGAGCGCATGATGCGGGACGCGAAGATCACGGAGATCTACGAAGGCACGAGCGAGATACAGCGCGTCGTTATTGCGGCGAACATACTCAAAGACTGAGGGGCGGGGAAAAGGGAAGACGGGAAAAGGGAAGACGAGAAAAGGGAAGACGAGAAGGAGGAAAGGAATGAACATCGTCGTCAGCATGAAACAGACCTTCGACACGGAAGCCAAGATCGTATTGGACGGCAAAGGGGACATAGACGGAAGCGGGGTGAATCTGGTCATCAACCCCTATGACGAATTCGCCATCGAGGAAGCGCTGAAGCTGAAAGAGAAACACGGAGGCGAAGTGACGGTCGTCAGCGTGGGCGGGGAGAAAGCGGAGGCCTCCGTGCGGACGGCCCTCGCGATGGGCTGCGACAAAGCCGTGCGGATAGACGACCCCGCCCTGGCGAACGCGGACGAGTGGGCCGTCGCGAAGGTGCTGGGCAAGGCCGTTTCCGAGCTGCCCCACGACCTGGTGCTCGCGGGGCGCATCGCCGTGGACGACGGTTCCGGGCAGGTGGCGGTCCGCATGGCGGACGCGCTGGGGGTTCCCTCCGTGAGCAGCATACTCAAGCTGGAGATCGAAGGCGACACGGCGCGGGTCACGCGAGAGATAGACGGAGGCACGGAGCTGCTGGAGGTGAAGCTGCCCGCGGTGCTCACGGCGCAGAAGGGCCTGAACGAGCCGCGCCTGCCGAGCATGAAGGGGATCATGGGCGCGAAGAAGAAGGAGATTTCCGTGCGAAATCTCGCGGACCTGGGGCTTGCCGCCGAAGACGCGGCGCCCAAGATGCACGCGCCGAAATACAGCCTGCCGAGCCCGCGCGCGGGCGGGAAGCTGATTCCCGGAGAGGCGGCGGAGGCGGCGCGCGAACTGGCGCGGCTCCTGCGCGAAGAAGCGAAGGTCGTATGACAAGGAGGGAAGGGAAAATGGCAAAGGGAATTTGGATCGTCGTCGAGCAAAACAAATCCGAGGTGCGCAAGGTGTCCCTCGAGCTTCTGAGCAAGGCGCGCGACATCGCGGACAAAGCCGGCGAGCCCCTCACCGCCGTGCTTGTGGGCGGCGGGATGGGGGATTTGGCCGCGAAGGTCGTGCCCTACGGCGCGGACAGGGTGATCCTCGTGGACGACGAGAGGCTCAAGGACTACACGACGGGGGCATACACCTCGGTGCTGAACAAGCTGATACGGGAGGAAGCGCCGAAGGCCGTTCTGCTCGGGAACACGGCCGTGGGCAAGGACCTTGCGCCGCGGCTCGCGCAGCGCCTCGGCGTGGGCATGGCGTCGGACTGCACGGGCATGGAAGCGGACGAAGCGAGCTTCCTCTCCTTCAAGCGTCCCGTCTACGGCGGGAAGGCCTTCGCGCAAGTCGCGGCAAACGCCGAACCGGTGTTGGCGACGATAAGGCCGAACACCTTTCCGCTTGCGACGCCGGACGCGTCGCGGCAAGCCGAAATCGTGAACAAGACGGCGGACATCGACGCGGCCGATCTCAGAGCGATTGTGAAAGAAGTCGCGATAGCGGTGTCCGCGCGGCCCGAGCTGATCGAGGCCGACGTCATCATATCCGGCGGGCGCGGCATGAAGGGGCCCGAGAACTACAAGATACTGGAGGAATGCGCGGACGTGATCGGCGCGGCGGTGGGCGCGTCGCGCGCGGCGGTGGACGCGGGCTGGATTGACCAGAAGTTCCAAGTGGGGCAGACCGGCAAGACCGTTTCGCCCACGCTCTACATCGCCTGCGGGATCTCGGGCGCGATACAGCATCTGGCGGGCATGGGCTCCTCGAAGGTGATCGTCGCGATCAACAAGGACCCCGAGGCCAACATCTTCACGCTGGCGGACTACGGCATCGTGGGGGACCTCTTCGAGATCGTGCCGCTTTTGACGGAGGAATTCAAGAAGCTCGCTTGAGCCGTTTCGCATCTGAATTATCCCGCTGAAGCGAAACGGCGAATGCCGCTCACCGCTGTCCGCCAAAGATTTTGGCGGAATCCAAACGGAATGCGGCGAGCCGTTTCGCATTTGAATTATCCCGCTGAAGCGAAGAGGCCACTGAAAAAGTCGGCATTGGGCGCAGAACACATGGGGACGGTTCATTTGTGTAACACATACAATGTTGGAATTGCGTGATTTACCGGCACAGGCCACAGTGCCAAACCTGCCCAATACACAAAAGAACCGTCCCCGTGTGTACTCAAACGGAATGCGGCGAGCCGCTTCGCATCTGAAATAGTAACCCGCATGGGTCTGAGTGGTAACGGGGGAGAAGGCGAATGGATTTCAAAATAATGATCGGATGCGCTCTCGTTCTCTTCTTGATATTCACCTTGTACCGCGGCGACAGGCTGCTCAAGGTGAGGAACGCTTTGCACAAGAGGATGGAGGACATCTACGGTCCCATGTCGGAGATCGTTGAAAACGTCATCTATCAGGGAGGCTTTCCCCCGATGCCCAAACCCGCCCGCCTGAGCCTCGGCTTGACCGGGTCGGAATTGGTGCTGTTCGATAAGGAAGGAAACAACGGGCGGATAGAGTACGGCAAGATCAAGAAGGTGGACAGCTTTACGACGAAGCGGGAGCGGAAGCGCAGGTTCGGCGTGATAGCCTACGGCCCGCTTGCGTTCGTGCTCAACAAGCCCGCGTTTCGGCATTTTTTCGTGGCGGAATACACCGATGTGGACGATGAAGACAATATCGTGATGTTTCTGGTGGGCAGCAAGGCAATAGCCGACAGGCTGCAAGCATCCGTCAAACCTTATATCGGCGGCCGCAGGAAGAAGAGATAAGCGGCCGCCGCCCGCCTGCCTTTGAACCGTGAAACCAAACCGTTACTGTTCTCACCCCATGCAAAAGCCGGCTATTTCTAGGCCTCGGGCTTGGTATTCCACGAAGCGTCATTGCGGTATTCCAGGGCCGCGTTCTTTGCGGCCACCGCAGCGAGCACAAACGCCGCGTTTTTTGCGGCGTTGCGAAGAGCGGAGAGGATTACCAAGCCCAAGGCCGCCTGCCTTTGAACCGTGAAACCAAACCATCCGAAATCTGATTTATTTTTGATTTTCAATTGACATTGCCTCCCGTGGCCATTACAATATATAGCATGAAGCCGGTGGCTTTCGTACACCATCCGGTGCAAAAAGGCCCCCGCGCCGCGCCGGAGGGCTTGGACTTGCCGGGATTTTTTTGCTGTTGGAGGATTTGTCGTTATGATCGCAAAAGTCAGGAAACGAAACAACGAATTGGCGCCGTTTGAGCGGGAGAAGATCGCGTGGGCGCTCTACAAGGCTGCGGAGGCGGTCGGTGGCAATGACTTCGACTTGGCCTACAAGCTGAGCGCGCAGGTGGTCGAGCTCGTGCCCAAGGACGCCGAGGGGATCGCCTTCGTGGAGGATATTCAAGATACGGCCGAGAAGGTATTGATTGAAAACGGCCACGCGAAGACGGCCAAGGCCTTTATCCTTTACCGTGAAAAGCGCAGGGGCGCGCGCGAGAGCAACGCGCTGATCGGCGCCACCATACAGATGTTCTCCGATTACCTTGACGACAAGGATTGGCAGATACAGGAGAACGCGAACACGCAGAAATCCATAAACGGCATGAACAACTACGTGCGCGAAACCTTCACGAAGCAGTATTGGCTGCATGAGGTCTACCCGCACGAGGTTGCGCAGGCGCACATCGAGGGCGACATCCACCTGCACGACCTCGGCTTCTTCGGACCCTACTGCGCGGGCTGGGATCTGCGGCAGCTCCTGATGGACGGCTTCGGGGGCGTCAGCGGCAAGGTCGAGTCCTCGCCGCCGCGGCATCTGCGCGCCTTCCTCGGGCAGATCGTGAATTCGACCTTCACGACCCAGGGCGAAACGGCGGGCGCCCAGGCTTGGTCCTCGATAGACACCTATTGCGCGCCCTTCATACGCTATGACGGGCTCGATGCGAAGCAGGTCAAGCAGGCGCTTCAGGAGTTCATCTTCAACATCAACGTGCCCACGCGCGTGGGCTTTCAGTGTCCCTTCTCCAACCTGACCTTCGACATCGTGGCGCCGCGCACGCTCAAGGACAGCTCCGTCATCGTCGGCGGCAAGCTGATGCCCGAAACCTACGGCGCGTTTCAGGCCGAGATGGATATGTTCAACGAGGCCTTCTGCGATGTCATGCTGGAGGGCGACGCGAAGGGCCGCGTCTTCACCTTCCCGATTCCGACGATCAACGTGACGAACGACTTCGATTGGGACAGCCCCGTCGTGAACAAGTTCATGGAGATCACGTGCAAATACGGCATCCCCTATTTCTCCAATTACATCAATTCCGACCTCTCGCCCGAGGACGCGCTCTCGATGTGCTGCCGGCTCAGGCTGGACACGAAGGAGCTCAGGAAGCGCGGCGGCGGCCTGTTCGGCTCCAATCCCATGACGGGCTCCATCGGCGTGGTGACGATCAACCTGCCGCGGCTCGCGTACTTCTCGAAGAGCGAGGTCGAATTCCGTGCGCGGCTGTGGCGGCTCGTGAACGTGGCGAAGAACAGCCTCGAGATCAAGCGCAAGGTGATCGAAAACCAGACGCTGCGCGGCATGTATCCGTATTCCGCGCATTACCTGCGCAACATCAAGGCCCGCACGGGCGAATTCTGGTACAACCATTTCAACACGATAGGCATCATAGGCATGAACGAGGCCTGCCTGAATTTCTTCGGCGACGGCAGCGATCTGACGAGCGAGAAGGGCCAGAAATTCGCGATAGGCACGATGCACTACCTGCGTGAGCAGATCGCGCGGATTCAGGAGGAAACGGGGCATTTCTACAACCTGGAAGCGACGCCGGCGGAGGGCACGAGCTACCGCCTCGCGAACATAGACCGCAGGAAGTACCCGGACATCCTCTGCGCCGGTACGCGGGAAACGCCGTATTACACGAACTCAAGCCAGTTGCCCGTCGGCTTTACGGACGATATATTCGAAACGCTCGACCTGCAGGACGAGCTGCAGAGCCTCTACACGGGCGGCACCGTGCTGCATTTTTACCTCGGCGAGCGCATCCCCGACATCGAGGTGGCGAAGAAGCTGATCAAAAAGACCTTCACGCATTACAAGCTGCCGTACATTTCGCTGACGCCGACCTTTTCCATCTGCAACGCGCACGGCTACATCGCGGGCGAGCACTTTGCCTGCCCCTCCTGTGGCGCGGACACGGAGGTCTGGAGCCGCGTCGTGGGTTACCTGCGCCCCGTGCAGCATTACCACAAGGGCAAGAAGGCGGAATACGACGAACGAAAGAAATACGTTATCGCGGAACGGAACGCAAACGAATAGCGGCGTTGCCCGGAAGCTTCGAGGCCCGGCTTTTTCGGATGCGGGCGGGGACCTGCGCCATGAACATACTGCCCTTTGAAAAAAGTCTGCGCCTCGCCGGCCTGCAGAGAAGCAGCACAATCGATTTTCCGGGCTGCCTGTCCGCGGTGCTGTTCTTCGCCGGCTGCAATTACGACTGCTATTATTGTCACAACCGGCGCATTCTGAAGGATCCGCCGCTTATGGACATGGATTTTGTGATGTCCTTTCTGCGGAAGCGCAGCGGGTTTTTGGACGGCGTTGTGCTCTCCGGCGGGGAGGCGACGCTGCAGGGCGGTCTGTATTCCTTCGCGCGCGGTCTGAAGCGGCTCGGCTATCGCGTCAAGCTCGACACGAACGGCAGCAGGCCGGAGGTCTTGCGCACCATGCTGGAGGACGGGCTCGTGGATTTCGCGGCCGTGGACTATAAGGCGCCGCTCCCCATGTACGACGCGATCTGCGGCGCGGGCGCCTTGGGCGGCGCGGGACTGCGCGAAAGCCTTGCGCTGCTCTCCGCCGCCGGCATCCCTTACGAGGTGCGCGTGACGGTGATCCCGCAGATCACGGCGAGGGGGCTCGCGGAAATGGCGGAGTCGCTACCGCGGCTTGACCGCTTCGTGTTGCAGCTCTACAAGCCCGTGACGGAGGACGGCGCGCTCCGCGTCGTGGACGCGAACGCGCCGGAGGCGAAGCCGCCCTATACGCCGGGGGAGCTGCACGATATGGCGGTCGCCGTGCGCTACGCGCAGCCCAATGTGAGCGTGCGGATATAGTGGGAGAGGA
>JAITLA010000037.1 GCA_031278145.1 Eubacteriales Family XIII. Incertae Sedis bacterium | reverse complement strand
CCAAAACCTCGTCTATGTCGAGCGGCTTTCCGAGATGCCCGTTCATGCCGGCTTCGAGGCATCTTTCCACGTCCTCGCGAAACACATTGGCGGTCATGGCGATGATCGGCACGGTCGCGGCACGCGGCGCGTCGAGCGCGCGGATGCGGCGCGTGGCCTCGTATCCGTCCATCTCCGGCATCTGCACGTCCATGAATATGAGGTCGTAGCGCTCCGGGTTCTCGGCAAAGAGCCTGACGGCCTCGACGCCGTTCTCCGCGCATTCTATGCGCAGCCTCGTCGGCTCGAGCAGCGCGAGCACGATCTCGCGGTTGATCTCCGCATCCTCCGCGAGCAGTATGCACCGGCCCTCGTAGTCACGCGCGGCGACGGCGGACAGCTCGGCCTCGGCAACGCGCTCCGAGAGGTCAAGGCATTCGTTTATGCAGTCGGTTACGGAGGAAGGAAACAGCGGCTTCGAGAGGAATTTGTCGACCCCGACGCGCTTCCCCTCGTCCTCGATGGTGCTCCGGTCCGCGGAGGATATCATGACAACCACCGATTTGCCGCTTTTGCCGGTCTTGATGCGCCGCGTCAGCTCCAAGCCGTCGATACCCGGCATTTTCAGGTCCACGAAGCAGATGTCATACGCGTTCTCGCTTCGCTCGATGGCCGCGCAGGCATCCTCCCCGCCCAAGGCCGTGTCGCAGCGGAGGCCTATGCTCTGCGCCAGCTGCGTGAAATATTCGAGTATGTCCGGATCGTCGTCGACCGCGAGCAGCCGCAGATTCTCCCAATTGACGCCGGGCGGAAGCAGGCTCCGCCGCGTCGACGCGCCGCGCGCCGCGCGGATCGTGAACGAAAACACGGAACCGCGGCCGATTTCGGACTCGACCCATATGCGCCCGTCCATCATTTCGACGATGCGCTTCGATATGGCGAGCCCCAGACCCGTACCGCCGAACTTGCGCGACGTGCCGCTGTCCGCCTGCTGGAAGGAGCCGAACAGGCGCGTCCGCTGCTCCGGGCTTATGCCGATGCCCGTATCGGTCACGTCAATCCGCAGGGTGCACAGGCCGCCCTCCTCGCCCGCGAGGCTTGTGTCGATGCGGATGTCGCCGCCCTCCGGCGTGAATTTCACCGCGTTTGACACGAGGTTTGTTATGACCTGCGTCAGGCGCTGATCGTCGCCGACGAGCGTGTGCGGGATTGCGCGGTCGATGTTCACCTTGAAATTCTGCTTCTTTTCCTCGACGCGGAAATTGTTGATGTCCACGACCTTCTTGAGCACCTTCTCGAAGATGAACTCGTCATACGAGAGCTCGAGCTTGTTCGCCTCTATCTTGCTCATATCCAGAATGTCGTTGATCACGCCAAGCAGATGCGTGGACGCATCCCCGATCTTGTCAAAGGCATAGTCCTTCCGTTCCACGGTATCCGCCGAGCGCCCGATGGTCGTCATGCCTATGATGGCGTTCATCGGCGTGCGCATCTCATGGCTCATGTTGGACAGAAAATCGCTTTTTGCGACGGACGCCGCCTCCGCCTCGCTCTGCGCGTGCGCGAGATCGAGCGTCATGCGGTTGCGGATTATCGCGTTGGCGAGCAGCATCGCGCCGGGTATCATCACGCGCTCCTCGTTGGGCGAGAACTTCCTGTCGTTGCGACAGTTGTCGAAGGTGACGGAGCCCCAGAATTCGCCCCGGTACAGGATCGGCACGACAAAGATCGACCGTATGCCGAAGGCGGAAAAGATCGCCCGTTCATGCGTCGAGAACTCCTCGTTCGAAAGGTTGAGCGTCCGCCCGTCCGCGAGCCGCGCGGGCCAGTCCGGCAGGTATTCCGCATACGAAAACAGCACGGTGGCGTTCTCGTCCGCATCGACCACGATGTCCGGCTTCTCTTCCCCGGCGTCCTCGGGGAGCTCGGCGGCGCCGGAAAGCTGGTGCATGAAGCACAGCTCGCCGTCGCGCTCCGTGTTCATCCAAACGCTGATCCTGTCCGCGCCCACCGCCTGCGCCATCGTCGCGATCCCGCGCCGCAGCGCCTGCTCGGGATTTTCCATGTCGAGGTTGAGCAAGGAAACGGAGGTCGCGTTCGACGCGCGAAACATCATCTCCATCGCTTTTCTGGCCTCGAGGAAGATCCTGTTTTGGAATGCGACAACCGAGGCGATGACAAAACCGGACACCAGGAAGCACTGGATGTTGTCCACGTACTGCGCCGTGCCGCGCAGATCCGCCACAAACGCGTCGAAGGGCGGCATGGACAAGGCGACGTAGCACGCGACCGTCCAGAGGATGTGCGTCGTCAAGACGATGACGCGCATAAGGCCCCTCATCAGAAAGAACACAAGCACGACGGACATCGTAAAGTAGGCCGCCGCGCCGCTCTGCACGCCGCCCATGGCGAACAGCGAGGCGGGCAGCAGCACGTAGCAGAGCAGGAACAACAAAAACAGGGTGCCGAATCTGTGCTTGTTGTATCTGTTGCACCAGACGAGCAGGACCGCCGCCGCCAGAACCATGCAGCTCAGCACGACGACGAGAAAGAAGCCGCCTTGCATGAAGCAGCGCGTCAGTATGGCCGCGACGAGGCCGAGGATCCCGACGATGCCCACCATGTTCATCATCCGCGCGTCAATCGACAAGCTTTCCGAAAAAATCAAACGCTCCAACTGTTTTTTTATTTGCGACATGCTTCACCCCTTACCGCAATCCAACGATCTCGGTGATCATTATATCATAAATTTGAAGCGAAGCGGAAATATTTATGATATCTGCCATGCGCGTTTCCGCCAAAGGCGGGAAAATCGCGCGGCACTTCGCGGCACTTCGCGGCATTTCAAGAAATGCGCAAGCCCCCTCATCGCGCAAAGCGCGCGAGCGCGAGCTGCGTGATGCGCTTAACCAGCAGGTTCACGGGCGCGTAATCCACCAAACGCCCCCGCTTGAGCGCCAGATAGCCGCTCTCGCAGGCGGGGTGCGCGGCGAGGTCGCCGTCGTCCGCGCCGAGCGCGCGAAGGTCCGCGAACACGAGGTCCCCCTCGCACAGGCAGGGGACGCGCACGTTGAAACACGCCGTTTCGCGCCGGAACGCGATCTGCCACGGCTCGTCAAAGCGCACGAAATCGAAGGGCAAGGCCGTGTACCTGCCCGAAAATTCAAGCGCGTGCCGCCCGAGCGAGATGTCCGTGACAAAGGCGAAGGCCTCCCCGCACTCCACGGGGAAGCCCGTATGCGCGGCGACCCTGTGCGGATCCAGTTCCTCGAACACGCGCAGGACGCGCGCGAGCTGCAGCAGATCGTCGCTGTTGTGCAGCAGGATACGGCGCAGGAGATCCGGCGCCCCGGTGGCCGCGTATTCGTAATACAGGCGGACGCTGTCCGCGCCGGAAATGCGATCCGTCCGTTCGCGCCCGAGGCCCAGATATTCCTCCACCGTCTTTTGCTTCAGGTTCGGCAGCGCGTCCCCGAGCGTGGAATGCTTGCGGAGCACGCGGTACATATCGATGCTGAGGCGCTCGCCGAGGGCCGGCGGACGCCCGCGCCGCGCGAGGCGCGCATTCAGAAAAGGGATATCGAAGCGGTCCCCGTTGTAGCTGAACAGCACATCGCTTTCCGCCAAGGCCTCCGCATACAGGGCGAGCAGCGCATCCTCCTCGCGGCCGCTCTCCGCAAAGAACTGCCGAACGCGGACACCGCCGCCGCAGGGTGTCAAAAGACCCCCCAGAACGATCCTGTTCCTGCGCGCGTCGAGCCCGGTCGTTTCGATATCGAGCACGCCGAGGCGCGCCGCGCCGAAATAGAAATCGAAGGTCCGCGAGGCGTAGAAGGCCTCGTCATAACGCTCGTCCACCAGATGCATCGCTTCCCGCTCCACGGATTCCGCGCAAAAAAGCGCCGTACAAACAAGATAAGCCGCAGGGGTGCGGCTTATCTTGTTCAAAAGGGGTATTGGGATTAGAGATTAATGAGGTTATTAGGGGGATAACCACGCTTCTATTATATATAGTCTTTTATCAAAAATCAAGTATTGATTGAAAATTTCCACAATAAAAATTATAATTATATTATTTAAAGGTTCTTGTCCATCGCATACCGAGGAAGGCGACGCCTTATTGAGGAAAAAATGGAATATCCTAAGATCAAGAGAAACGTATTGCTGAATCCGGGACCCGCAACGACCACGGATGCCGTAAAGTACGCGCAGGTGATTCCCGACATCTGCCCCAGGGAAAAGG
>JAITLA010000028.1 GCA_031278145.1 Eubacteriales Family XIII. Incertae Sedis bacterium | reverse complement strand
GGAGAAGGCGGACTGCCTTTCGTCGCGCAGGATCGCCGCGGACGGACGCGAGAGCGGCATGGATTTGCCCAAGGCGGACGTGCTCGAATTCGTCTTTCGGGACGGGAGCAGCGTCATCGTGCGCCCCTCCGGCACGGAGCCCAAGCTGAAGATCTATCTGGCCGTTTCCTGCGCGACGCGGGAGGCCTCGGCCTCGGTCGCGCAGGCGCTGCGGGACGAGATCGGCGCGCTGATCGATGGCATTGCGTAGGAGGTCGCGGATGATAAGAGCGGGCATCATATTCGGCGGCAGATCGGCGGAGCATGAGGTATCCGTCCTGTCGGCGTCGTCGCTCTTCGGCGCAATCGACAGGACAAAGTACGATCCCGTGCCGATAGGCATCGATAAGGAAGGCCGCTGGTTCTTGATCGAAGCGGGCTTGGAATGCATCGAAACGCTGGACGATCCCCGCGTCAAGACGCTGATCTCGGGCGCGCGGCGGGCGCTCGACCCGGGGGATCTGCCCGCGCTGCTGGATTTCGCCTTCCCCGTCCTGCACGGTCCTTATGGGGAGGACGGCAGGATACAGGGCCTTTTTGAGATGCTGGATCTGCCATACGGCGGCTGCGGCGTCGCCGCCTCGGCCGTCGCGATGGACAAGATCTTCACGCGGGAGCTGTGGGCGCGCGCGGGTCTGCCCGTGTGCCGGCATACGGTCCTGCGCAGGCACGCATACGCGGCGGATCCCGTGGGCGAACGGGATCGCGTCGCGCGGGCGCTCGGCTATCCGATCTTCGTGAAGCCCGCCAACCTCGGATCCAGCGTCGGGATCGGCAAGGCTTCGGACGCGGACGCGCTGGCGCGCGGCATCGAGGAGGCCTTTCTGTACGACAGCCGGCTGATTCTGGAGGAAGGCTTGGATTGCAGGGATATCGAGATCGGTGTTCTCGGCAACGAGGAAACCGCCGTGTCCGCCGTCGGCGAGATCGTCCCTGCGGCGGAATTTTACGATTACGATTCCAAGTACCGCAGCGACGCCACGAAGCTGTTCGTCCCCGCGGACATCCCTCCCGAAACGGCCGCGGAGATCGGAGCTCTCGCGCAAAGGGCTTATGCCGCGCTGAACGCCGCGGGCTTTGCGCGCATCGATTTTTTTCTGGAACGGAAGACCGGAGCGGTTTTGCTGAACGAGATCAACACGATACCTGGCTTCACCGCCCACAGCATGTTTCCGCGGCTGTGGCGCGCGGCGGGTGTGAGCTATGAGGGTTTAATCGAAAGGATTATCGGGCTGGGCTATGAAAGATATCATGCTGAAAATAATAGGAAGCCAAATAACGCGCAGCGAGGACGATGAACGCGTGGAATTCATCACCGAGGGCAAATACGCCGAGGAAAAGGATTCCGTGCTGCTCTCGTATGCCGAGAGCGAGCTCTCCGGCATGGAAGGCTGCACGACGAGCCTACGCATCACGGGCGGCAAGATCAAGATGGAGCGCTGCGGCAGCCTCATAGGGGTGGACACCGCCATCGAATTCGAGCAGGGCCGAAGGTTCAAGGGCTATTACGACACGCCCTTCGGCTCGGTCGAGATGGAGGTCCTGACAAACTCCGTCGTGAACAACATCGAGCGCAAGAACGCGTCCGGCTATTTGGCCATAGACTACAACATCTGTCTGAAGGGGCTTGCGGAGAGCCGCAGTCGCCTGCAGATTGAAATTATTTAGGGTTACTGAATTGGAACAGCCGCGAGCTGCAACGGAGGCAAGTATATGAATCCACGAACGACGAAGCGAATCGCGCGGATCATCGCAATCATCACGATTGCCGCGATGGTGATCACCTCGGTGACATTCTTGGGCTCGATGTATTGGAGCTACGGCGCGTCGGCGGACGCCGCGGACGAGGCCTATTTGGATGAACGCCTCGAGATATTGAAGGCATACATCCAAACGCTGGAGGAACAATACAAGGATGAAGTGGATTACGAAACGCTGCTCAACGGCGCCTACGCGGGCGTCGTCGATATCCTGGGCGATCCGTACAGCGTGTACTACGCGGACCAAGGCGAAGGAGAGGATTTCGTGTCGGATGTGCTGGGAACCTTCTCCGGCGTCGGATTGAGCCTCGAGGAATACGACGGCGCCATCCGCGTCGTGGCGGTGCTGCCCGACACCCCGTCCGACAGGGCCGGCGTTATGACGGGCGACGTCATCAAGAGCGTGGACGGCGTTTTGATGCAGGGGAAGTCCGTGTCCGAGGCGGTCCTGCTGATTCGCGGCGAGGCGGGTACGCGCGTCAGCATCGTTTTCGAGCGCGCGGGGCGGACGCTCTCGCACACCCTCGTGCGCGAGGCGATACATCTGGCCTCCGTGAACGGCGAATTGCTTGACGGCGACATGGGCTACATCCGGATCCTGAGCTTCGACGACGATTCCGACGCGGAGTTTCGCAGGATAAAGGAGGAATTGATCGAGGCCGGCGCGACCTCGCTGATCCTCGATGTGCGCAACAATCCCGGCGGGCTCGTCGAAACGGTTGTGAACGTGGCCGAGCAGCTCATGCCGGAAGGCCCGGTCACGTATTTCAGGCACAAGGGCAGCCTGATTTCCGTCCAAAAGGCCTCCGGCAGAAATTACACGGGCATGCCCGTCGTAATGCTGATCAACGGCGGATCGGCCAGCGCGTCGGAGATCCTCGCGGGCGCGCTCCGGGACAGCGGCGTTGCGACGCTGGTCGGGACAACCACCTACGGCAAGGGTGTTGGGCAGACCATCTTCAGCATCGCGGACGGCGGTTCCGTCAAGCTGTCCACCTTCTACTTCGAAACGCCGGACAAGCATCCCGTGCATGGGGTCGGAATCAGCCCCGACCATTACGTCCCCATGCCCGTGTCCGCGGAGGCGTCCGAAGCGCTTCTGCAGCAGTACGCGTCCTTCGCGCCCATGAGCGAAAAGACGAAGCCCGACCTCGGCGATACGGGCTTGAACGTGTTCGGCGCGCAGCAGCGATTGGCGCTTCTCGGGTACGCCGTGACCGCCACGGGCACGATGGACGCCGCCACGGCGGATGCCGTGAAACGCTTTCAGGCCGCCGCCGGGCTCCATCCCTACGGCGTGCTGGACTACGGCACGATGGCGCGCCTGGACGCGGAATGCGTCGCGTATGCGTCGGGCGCGGACAGCTCCGTCGAGGATCCGCAGCTTGCCAAGGCCATAGAACTGCTGCGCGGAGAGTGAGCGCCGCGCGTTACCATTCAGACCCATGGCGTCGGCGCAATAAGCATACGGAGCCGGGATGCTTTGAGGCCACTTGGGTCTGCGCAAACTTTTGGACAGTGACTTTTGGATGATTTTGCCGGGCGCGAATTTCGGCGAACACCTTGACAGACGGCGAAAATATGGTAAAATGAATGATGCGTTGCGCCGCCGCGCGGAGCGCGGAGAAGTACTCAAGCAGGTTGAAGAGGACGGTTTGCTAAACCGTTAGATCGGGTTACCGGTGCATGGGTTCGAATCCCATCTTCTCCGCCAACGAAAACCCCTTGGATTTCAACGATTCCAAGGGGTTTTGTCTGCCCTCGTTTACACCTCGCCCGTGCGTGTAGCCACTCCGTCATTGCAAGCGCAAACGGGGATATCCGGTCGCTCCACGCAGGGCACAAGTCGTAACAAACCACCCACCTCAGCAATACCCCGTGGTCTTGCCGCGAGGCAGTTTATTTTTTAGTGGTTACTACTCAAACCCCACGCCATTTTTACCCGGTCGCTTACGCTCCCCCAAACATTCGTTCGGGACAAGCGGGTACGAGTGTCCGGCTCGGAACCTGCCGGCCTATATTGCCTTTTTTCCGCGGCTTCAGCCGCAATGGAAAAACGGACAGCGAAGCACCCGTTCGCTGCGCTCCGGGCATAAACGACCGGAGGAACGAGGCGAAG
>JAITLA010000185.1 GCA_031278145.1 Eubacteriales Family XIII. Incertae Sedis bacterium | reverse complement strand
GCCGCGCTCGACACGCTGGCGCCCTTCTACGACAACGCGGAATTCTTCATAAAGATGGCAAAATATCTGGCGAACAGGAACAGATGAAAACACAAAAAGAAAGGCTGGACGCGATCCTGCACGAACGCGGTTTCTTCGCGTCGCGGGAAAAGGCGAAGGCCGCGGTCATGGCGGGCATCGTGCTCGTGGACGGCGCGCCCGCGCCCAAGGCCGGAATGCCCGTCGCGCGGGACGCGGAGATCCGCCTGATCGCCCCCGCCTGCCCCTATGTGAGCCGAGGCGGCCTAAAGCTTGCGGCCGCCCTCGACGGCTTTTGCATAGACCCCGCGGGCGCGGTCGCGGTGGACATAGGCGCCTCCACGGGCGGCTTCACGGACTGCCTGCTGCAGCGCGGCGCGCGGCGCGTCTACGCCGTGGACGTGGGCTACGGGCAGCTCGACTGGAAGCTGCGAAACGACGCCCGCGTCACGAACATGGAGCGCGTCAACATTCGCCTGCTGCCCGCCGGCGCCATACCCGAAAAGGCGGATCTGGTCACGATAGACGTCGCCTTCATCTCGCTCAAGCTCGTGCTCCCCGTGGCCGCGACCCTCATGGCCGAAGACGGCGCGATGATCTGCCTGGTCAAGCCGCAGTTCGAGGCGGGCCGGGCGCAGGTGGGCAGGAAAGGCATCGTGCGCGACGAAAAGGTCCACGCGGAGGTGATACGAAACGCAATCGCCCACGGCCGCGAAAACGGCCTTGACGCGCGCGGCCCGATCCCCTCGCCCATCAAGGGCGCGAAGGGCAACACGGAATTCTTGATGCTGTTTTCGCGGGCGGGCGGCCCGGGTCCCGAGGCGGCACTCTGATCAACGCAAGGAGGCACAATGCGGTTATCGAAAAAAATACGCGACATCAAACCCTCTCCCATCAGGAAATTCCACAAGTACACGGAAGCCGCGAAGCGCGCGGGCAAGAAGCTGTACTTTTTGAATATCGGCCAGCCCGACGTGAAAACACCCGCCGTATTCATGGACGCGATCCGAAGCGACATGCGGGAAATCGTCGAATACGGCCCCTCTGCGGGCGCGCCCGCGCTCATAGAGGCGGTGCGGGGCTACTACGGACGCTACGGCATGGACTTCGCGCCGGAAGAGATCCTCGTCACCTGCGGCGGCAGCGAGGCCCTGCGCTTCGTCATGGACTGCATCTGCGACGAGGGCGATGAAATCATCGTGCCGGAACCCTTCTACACAAACTACGGGGCCTTCGTGCGCGCCTCGGGCGGGGTCATCGTGCCGCTCACCACCCGCGCGGAGGAAGGCTACCGCTACGCCGACCGCGACGCGCTTGCGCGCCTCGTCACGCCGAGGACCAAGGCCCTGCTGCTCACAAACCCCGGCAATCCGACGGGCGTCGTGCTCACGCGGGACGAGATGGCGCTCATAGGGGACTTCGCGCTGGAAAACAACCTGTTCATCATCTCCGACGAGGTTTACAGGGAATTCGTCTACGACGGCAAGGCCATGTCGAGCTTCGGACAGATTGCGGACATCGCCGACAGGACCGTGATCGTGGATTCCGTTTCGAAGCGCTTCAGCGCCTGCGGCGCGCGCATCGGCGTCGCCCTCTCCAAGAACCCGGAGTTGATGGAAAACCTGTTAAAGCTCGCGCAGAGCCGCCTCTGCGCGCCCACCCTCGACCAGGCGGGCGCCGCCGCGCTCTACGGGCTGCCGCCCGATTACTTTGACGCGGTGCGGACGGAATTCGAACGGCGGCGCGACGCGGTCTGCGAGGAGCTTTCCAAGATAGAGGGCGCCGTGTTCACAAAGCCGCCCGGCGCGTTCTACATCATGGTGAAGCTGCCCGTGGACGACGCGGAGGAATTCCTCCTGTGGCTTCTGCGAAATTTCGACGACGGCGGGGAAAGCGTCATGTTCACGCCCGCAGAGGATTTTTACGCCACGGAGGGGCTCGGGCGCAGCGAGATCCGCATCGCCTACGTGCTGAACGAACGGGATCTGCGGCGCGCGACGGAGCTGATACGGCTCGCGCTCTCCGCTTGGCAACGGCTTTGCGACGGCGAAAACGCGGCGTTTCGCGTCGGAACGGGATAAGCGGCCATGACCCCCATGATGCGCCAATACAACGAAATCAAGGAACGGCACAGGGACTGCATCCTGTTTTTCAGGCTCGGCGACTTCTACGAGATGTTCTTCGACGACGCGGTAACGGCCTCGCGGGAGCTCGAGATCACGCTGACGGGCAAGAGCAGCGGCGACGGGACGCGCGCGCCCATGTGCGGCGTACCCTACCACGCGGCGGAGGCCTATCTCGCGAAGCTCGTGGAGCGCGGCCACAAGGTCGCGATCTGTGAACAGCTCGAGGACCCGGGGGAAACAAAGGGCATCGTGAAGCGCGAGGTCGTCCGCATCGTCACGCCGGGCACGGTGACGAGCGGCACCACGCTGCCGGACAGCGAAAACAACTATCTGGCCGCGCTTTTTTTATGCGAGCGGCGGGCCGGTCTGGTATTCTGCGACATCACCACGGGCGAGATGAACGCCTGCGAGATCGAGGGCGAGGGCCTCTTTGAAGCCCTGCTGAACGAAACGGTCCTGTTCAAGGTCCGCGAGCTCCTGCTGAACCCGCGCGCGGACGAGAGCGGCCTCGCGGGCGAGATGCGCAAGAACGGCATTCGGCATATCACGCCGCTGCCCGAGGAAAACTTCGCGGAGGATGCGGCGGAGCGGTTGATCTTGACGCATTTCGGCGTTCTTTCGGCGGAGGGCCTCGGCATCGCGGAAAGGCCCTGCCTCAAGCGGGCCCTCGGCGGGCTGCTGCGCTATCTGAACGACACGCAGATGCAGACGCTCGCGCACATAAACCGCCTGCGCGTCTACGACACGGGGGACCGCATGTCGCTGGACAAGGCGACGCTGCGCAACCTGGAGCTCACGGAAACCCTGTACGGGGGCCGGACGCAAGGCTCCCTGCTCGGCGTGCTGGATGGGACGCTGACGGCCATGGGCGGCCGCCGCATCAGGCAATGGCTGCGCGCGCCGCTGAACCGGTGCGCGGAGATAAACGCCCGCCTCGATGCCGTGGATTTTCTGCTGGAGCGGATCCTGCAACGCAACAACCTGCGCGAGCTGCTCCGGGGCATGTACGACCTCGAACGGCTGTCCGGGCGGCTCGCCTGCGGCGGCGCGAACGGCAGGGACATGATCGCCCTGCGGAATTCCATGGCGCTGCTGCCCGATCTGAAGGCGGAGATCGCTTCGGCGGACGCGCCCCTCCTGCGCGCGCTCGCCGACGAGATAGGGGATTTGTCCGAGGCGGAGGCCCTGATCGCCGCGGCCGTCCGCGAGGACGCGCCCCACGCGCTGAAGGACGGCGGCCTGATCCGGGAGGGCTATTCCGAGGAACTGGACGCGCTGAAGCATTCCATACAGGGCGGTCGAAAATGGATCGCCTCGCTGGAGGGCACGGAGCGCGCGCGCACGGGGATCAAAAACCTGAAGGTCGGCTACAACAAGGTGTTCGGCTACTACCTCGAGATCACGCGCTCCTACCTCGAGCGCATACCCGAGGAATACATCAGGAAGCAGACCCTGGCCAACTGCGAGCGCTTTGTGACGCCGGAGCTGAAGGAAACGGAATCCGTCGTGCTGAACGCCGAAACGAAGATCAACCGGCTCGAATACGATCTCTTCTGCGATCTCAGGGAAAAGCTGCTCGCGTACACGGCGCGGATACAGGCGGCGGCGGAGGCCATAGCCGCGCTGGATGTGCTGCTCGCCTTTGCGGAAACGGCGGAAAAGCTGGGCTACGTGCGGCCCCTTGTGAACGACGGGGATGTGATCGCGATAGAGAAGGGCAGGCATCCCGTCGTGGAGCGGACGATCACGGGCGGCGCCTTCGTATCCAACGACCTCCGGCTCGATCGCGGCGCGCATTCCCTGCTGCTGATCACGGGGCCGAACATGGCCGGAAAATCGACCTATATGCGGCAGGCGGCCCTGATCGTCCTCATGGCGCAGGTGGGCGCCTTCGTCCCGGCGGAGAAGGCCGTCATAGGCGTGGCGGACCGCATCTATACGCGCATCGGCGCCTCGGACAACCTGGCGCGGGGGCAGAGCACCTTCTACGTCGAGATGCGCGAGCTGGCCTATATCCTGAACACGGCCTCCGCGCGCAGCCTGATCATACTGGACGAGATCGGGCGCGGGACGAGCACCTACGACGGGCTTTCCATCGCGTGGGCCGTCACGGAGCGCCTTTGCGAGGACGCAAACCGCGTGCGCACGCTGTTTGCGACGCACTATCACGAGCTCACGGAGCTCGAGGGCACGGCGCCCGGGCTCGTGAACCTGAACGTGGCCGTCAGCGAGGCAAACGGGGAGATCGTGTTTCTGCACAAGATCGCGCCGGGCAACGCGAGCAGGAGTTACGGCATACACGTTGCGGGGCTCGCGGGCGTGCCGAAATCCCTGCTCGCGGCGGCGGAGGAAAAGCTGCGCGCGCTCGAGGACGGGCGCGCGCGCATCGGCGCACCCGCAGGGGAGAAGGCCGACGCCGCCCCTGCGGGGGAACAGCTTTCGTTTTTCGGCTTTGCGCCAAACCCCGTGCTGGAAAAACTCAAAGCGCTGGATTTGATGAATCTCAAACCTTCGGAGGCATTTTCCGTGCTGGAGGCTTTGCAAGAAGCGGCGCTCAAAGGATAACCGTTGAGAACACATGGGGACGGTTCTTTTGTGTAACACATACAATGTTGGAATTGCGCGATTTACCGGCACGG
>JAITLA010000135.1 GCA_031278145.1 Eubacteriales Family XIII. Incertae Sedis bacterium | reverse complement strand
GCCTGCTTCGCGATTTCAAGGGGGATTCTGCACAACTGCGATATGCCCGTGATCAAGCCGCGATCCGCATAGGCGGTGCGATAAGCCTTTCACGCCCAATCGTTCACGATGTTCCTCGGCTTGCGCCCGGCGGCATCCAAGCGCGCGCCGCGCAAAACCCCTTGTCATTGCCTTGCAATAACGGTATAATATACAGCAAGGCGATTGTGTTGCAACGCAGGCGAGGAGGACAGCCGTTGTCGAATTTTCAGAGTGTATCGGCGCGCCGCCTTATTCCAATACGACGGCGGTTCCCGAAACGGTGACCATCAGCATGTTGTTTCCCGTTCCGAGCACCTCATAGTCGATATCCACGCCGACCACGGCATTGGCACCCATGCGCGCGGCGCGATCCTCTATTTCCTGTATGGCGGCGGCGCGCGCGTGGATCAGTTCGTCCTCATAGCTTTTCGAACGGCCCCCGAAAAAATTCGTCAAGCCGGCGGCAATATCCTTGATAAAATCAACCCCGGCGATGACCTCGCCCACGACGAGCCCCTTGTATTCGCGGATGCTTCGGCCTTCTACGTTCGGTGTTGTTGTGACAATCATGCGATTTTCCTTTCTTCGCTGACGTTTGGCCGGCTGCGCTCGCACAACATATCGCCCATCCCCGGCGCTCCGTTTGCGCGCAACGCCGCCCGTTCCACAGGGGAAGCGATGCGCGCGCGTATACGAATCATTATACAGAAATTCGAATTGACCCGCAATGGTATGAAGGGTATATTTCGGAAAATCGTATCGGCAGGGGTTACTATTCAAACCCCACACCTTTTTTGCCCGTTCGCTTACGCTCCGGGCACGCGTGCCCGGCTCGGAACCTGATTGCGATTATTGCCTTTTTTCCGCGGCTTCAGCCGCAATGGAAAAACGGACAGCGAAGAGAGCGGAGCACCCGTTCGCTGCGCTCCGGGCATAAACGACCGGAGGAACGAGGCAAAGCCGAGTGTTGGCTTCCTCACGTAGCTTCGAGTACGCTGCGGGAGCCAAAATCGCCCTCAGAACCCGATCCGAACACGCGTGCCCGGAAGGGTACTTGTACCCTGAACGGGTAAAACAATCGCGGGGTTTGAATAGTTTTGATTGAACCTTTGAACAGTAACCGGCAGGGTTACCGGTACGATCCGCACAGAGAAAGGGGTAATTATGAGAAGATTCGGCTATGTTCGCGTTTCGGCGACCGATCAGAACGCCGCACGCCAGTGCATCGCGCTCGCGCCCTTCGACATTCCGCCCGAAAACCTGCATATGGACAAGCAGAGCGGCAAGGACTTCGAGCGTCCGGAATACATTCGCATGATCAAGCGTCTGCGCCGCGGCGACCTGCTCATCGTCACGTCGCTGGACCGTCTGGGCCGCAACTACGCGGAGGTGCGGGAGCAATGGCGCTACATCACGATTGAGATCGGCGCGGATATCCGCGTGCTCGATATGCCGCTCCTCGATACGGGACACGCGAAGGATCTGCTCGGCTCGTTCATCGCCGATTTGGTGCTGCAGGTGCTGTCCTTCGCCGCGCAACTCGAACGCGAGAACATTCGCAGGCGTCAAGCGGAGGGCATAGCCGCCGCGAAGGCGCGGGGCGTGAAATGGGGCAAGGACCCCCTGCCGCTGCCCGACGACTTTGAGGCGCTCTATCTGCGTTGGCGCAACAACGAGATCAGCACGGCCGAAATCGCCGCTCTGTGCAACATGTCGGAACGCAGCTTTTACAAGAAGACGGAGGAACGCCGGAGGCGCGATCTGAGCGGCGAATGAGCAGACGCCGCGGCGTGCCTCTTACGGATTCTCCCGCGCGGCCTCGCGGGACCGGAGCCCGGATTCGAGAGCCTTCCATTTCCGGTCCTCCCACAGGTTGATCGCGACGGGCATCGCGCAGAGCGCGAAAAAGACGGTGAAGAGGCTGACGGGATAGGGGCCGCCCCCCACGCCCGCGACGGATGGGAAGTAACGGAAGTACAGGCCGCCCGCGAGGCCGCCCGCGAGGATGTGGGCGTCGCAGGCGAGGACGAACAGGAGCGCGGCAAAATCGCGCCGGTCGAAGCGAAAGATGGAGAAGGCGGTGCGCCCCGGCAGACCGTAGCCGCGGCAACGCATACTGTCCGCCGTTTCGATTGCGTTTTCCAGCGCCCAGGTCACCATGATGGATACGATCCGTATGCCGTGCCGCGCGCGGCGCAGCATATTCCCGTTCGAGATATCGCGTCCGACGCATTTTTGGGCGTTGGAAACGACCTTGATCTGCGCCTTGAAGCGCGGCGCGAAGCGCAGGGACATGGCGAGCACGAGCGAGAGCGCGGGGATGAGCCGTCCGAACAGATAGACAAGCTTATCGGAGGTCATCACCCTGCTGTAGCAGGCGAACCACGAAACGATTGTTATGAGCATGAGCGCGGCGGCGATTCCGTAGACGATGGACTCCAGCGTCAGCGGGTTGCCGTCGCGCAGATAGAGCAGGATCGTCACGCCCT
Organism: Eubacteriales Family XIII. Incertae Sedis bacterium; assembly: GCA_031278145.1. Next base: position 578 of record JAITLA010000135.1, on the reverse strand, counting down.
CGTGGTTGAACGCGGGATTGATCAGCGCCGTGACGAGCAGCATCGGCAGCATGAACAGGACGCCCGCCCGCAGGGCTTTTTTGCCGTTCAGACACACGCTGTAGGAGAAGGCGCACAGGAAGGACAGCGCGAGGCAGATCGGGTGCATGAAGAACATGGAAAAGAGCATCACCGAAGCGAAGTAGAGCAGGTTGACGATGGGATTGTAGCCCGAAAAACTCTCGCGCATGGCTGAACCTCCGAGATCGCCGGCGGGGGCGCGCGGCGTCCGTCCGCTTTTGGCTTGCCCAACATTGAAAAACGCGGCCGAACACGGGAAGCGGCCGTGCGGGCCTTGGCCCAAGATACCACAAATATACATCATTTTCGGGCGCGTTGCAACGCTTTTTCGCAAATCCGCGCGAAATAAACCACCCTGCGGCAAGACCACGGGGTATTGCTCATTTTCCCCGCGCTTTAGCGGAGGCCACTGAAAAAGTCGGCATTGGGCGCAGAACACATGGGGACGGTTCATTTGTGTAACACATACAATGTTGGAATTGCGCGATTTACCGGCACGGGCCACAGTGCCAAACCTG
>JAITLA010000280.1 GCA_031278145.1 Eubacteriales Family XIII. Incertae Sedis bacterium | reverse complement strand
GAGCCTGCGGCGCCGGGCGGCGTGGGCTTCGCCGACGTACCCGCCGGAAAGTGGTTCACGGACGCCGTGGCCTGGGCGAGCGCGAACGGCATCGTCGGCGGCTACGGCGAGAGCGTGTTCGGCGCGGACGACGCCGTGACGCGCGAACAGATCGCCGTGCTGCTCTACCGCTACGCCAAGCTGATGGGCATGGACGTATCGGCGGCGGCCGATCTCTCGGCCTACGCCGACGCGGACGCGATCTCCGAATGGGCGCGCGAAGCCATGGCTTGGGCCAACGCGACGGGGCTGATCACGGGCCGAGGCGCCGATACGCTTGCTCCCGCTGACACGGCCACGCGCGCCGAGGTCGCGGCCGTGCTGCACCGCTTCGCGGAAGCGACGCAGGCGCCGTAAGCACCCCGGCCGACGTCGGCGCGATATACACCGAGATGCATCCCCCTTTCCGTCATTGCGTTCCTCGCAATGACGGGGGCGGGATGCTCCAAAAGGACGTGAATCCGGGCATAAGATACCTTCTCATTCTTCTCGCTTCCTCCGTCGGCGTATTGCTTCCCGATACGCCGTCCGCACGTCCGACAATGGGTTTTCATGGCATTCTCGGATGATTTCCCGCGTTTCCTCATATTTATTCACAAGCGCATTCGACGGGCGTATTCGCCGGATGTTTCGGGCGATAGTGTTTGACATGCCCGCAGACACGGGATATACTGGTGAACAGGTGAAATCGACGGTGGTTTTGACGGCGACGCGGGCATTGCCGGAAGGGAAGGCGTGGAGCTGCTGACGGGACTTGAACCCGTGACTTCTTCCTTACCAAGGAAGTACTCTACCGTCTGAGTTACAGCAGCATGAACGGTTCGAGGCTTTGTCTTCGGCAATTGCCGCCAAGCCTCGGCGCCCTGCGGCGCTGCGCGCGCGTCCTCGCCCGGGGGTGCGCTCTGCGGCTTGCTTCAATATTCTACTATACCGCGCCGCCGGATGTCAACAGGGATTTATTGGGGAGAACGATACGATGAAGCTGCTGCACCTTGCCGATTTGCATCTCGGAAAGCGCGTCAACGAATTCAGCATGATAGAGGATCAGAAACACATACTGGAGCGGATCCTCCGGATAAGCGAGGAGGAGCGGCCGGACGGCGTTCTCATAGCCGGGGACGTCTATGACAAGAGCCAGCCCTCCGCCGAGGCCGTGGAGCTGCTCGACGAGTTCCTGACAAGCTTGACGGCGTGCGGCCGGCCCGTTTTCATGATCGGCGGGAATCATGATTCCCCCGAGCGTCTGAGCTTCGGAAGCCGGATCCTGCGGAAAAACGGGCTCCACATCGCCGGCGCGTTTGCCGGCACGTTGCAGCGGGTATCGCAGGAGGATGCGCACGGCATCGTCAACATATACATGCTCCCTTTTCTGAAGCCCGCCATGCTAAGGCCCTTCCTCGAACAGCCGGCGGAGTCCTATGACGCGGCCGTGCGCGCGGTTGTTTCCGCCGCCGGCATCGACGAGGGGGAGCGGAATGTCCTGCTGGCCCACCAATTCGCGGTAAGCGGGCTTCGGCAGCCCGCGCGCTCGGAGTCGGAGGCCCTGTCCGTGGGCGGTCTGGACAACGTCGACATATCCGCCTTTGCGCCCTTCGACTATGTTGCGCTCGGCCATCTGCACAGGCCGCAGAGCATCGGGCGGGCCACCGTCCGCTATGCCGGCTCGCCCTTGAAGTATTCCTTTTCCGAGGCGCGTCACGAGAAGTCGGCAACGCTTGTGGAGCTCGGTGAAAAGGGGGATCTTTCGATCCGCCCGGCGCCTCTCGTCCCCCTGCGCGATCTGCGCGAAATCAAGGGGCCGCTCGCCGCGCTGCTTCATGCCGGACGGGAGGACGCCGAAGGCGCGGAGGATTACATCCGCGCGACCTTGACGGACGAGGAGGCGCTCTATGACGCAATCGGGTGCCTGCGCGGGGTGTATCCCAACCTGATGGCGCTCGATTTTGAAAACAGCCGGAGCAGGCAGGCCGTCCTCTCGCAGAGCGCCGACGCCGACGCGGCCGAAAAAAGTCCCATGGAGCTGTTCGCGGCGTTTTATCGCTTGCAGAACAACGACGATCCGACACCGGAGCAGCTGCGCGTGATGGAGCGGATCTTCGACAGAGCGGGGGGTGCCGGGATATGAAACCGTTGAAGATGGCAATGAGCGCCTTCGGCCCCTATGCCGGAAGGATTGAGCTGGATCTCTCCCCCTTCGGGGGGCGCGGTCTGTTCCTCATTGCCGGCGACACCGGCGCGGGCAAGACGACGATCTTTGACGCCATCGCCTTTGCCTTGTTCGGCGAGGCCAGCGGCAGCACCAGAACCGTGGATACGCTGCGCAGCGATTTTGCGGCGCCGCACACCAAGACCTACGTGGAGCTCAGCTTCCTGCACAGGGGCAAGCCATACACCGTAACGCGGAACCCGCGCTACGCGCGCCCCAAAAAGAGCGGGGAAGGGACGACAATCGAAAACGCCGACGCCACGCTGCTGCTGCCCGACGGGACCGTCGTCGCCGGCTATCGGGACGTCACGGCCAAGATCACGGAGCTCTTCGGCGTCGATTATCGCCGGTTCAAGCAGCTTGTCATGCTCGCGCAGGGGGAATTCCTCCGGCTTTTGCTTGCGGACAGCAAGGAACGCGGCGATATCCTTCGGCGCGTGTTCAATACAGACCTTTGCCAAAGCGCGCAGCGCCTGTTGAAGGAATACGAGCGCGAGGCGAAGAAAGGCTGTGAGAGCGTTGAGCGGAGCATCCTCCAATACATCTCGGGGATCGTGCGTCCCGAAAACGAGCCGGAACGGTGGCCGGCCGCCGACGCGGACGGCGCCGCCATCCATGCCGCCGGGGATATCCTGTCGGAGCTGCGGGACCTGATCGCGGCGGACGCGGCCCTTCTGGACGACCTAAAGCGGCGGGCGGAGGCGCTGGACAAGGACCTTGCCCTGCGGATTGCCGCAATCACGCGGGCTCAATACGTCAATCGGGCCTTTGCCGATCTGGAAGCCGCGCGGGAAAGGCAGCGGCGGCTGACAGAGGGGCGGGGCGCGTGCGACGCGTGGCGAAAAACGCTGCGGGACGCGGAAAAGGCGCTGTATATCGTCGCCCCCGCAGAGGCCGCCCACCTGCGGGAGCGGGAGGCCGAGCAGGGGCTGCGCCGGAGCGTCGCGGCGCTGGATCTCGAGCTGCGGGCGCAACGAAAGGAGCTGGCGGCGGCGCGGATCGCCTACCGGACCGAAAAGGAAAAGGCGCCGGAGCGGGAAGCGCTTGCCGCCGCCGTCGACAGGCTCACACAGGCGCTCCCGCGCTACGATGCGCTTGAGCGGCTCGAAGGCGAATCGAAGAAGCTGGCGGAGGCGCAAACGGCGGCCCGCGCGGCGCTGGAGGCACTCTCGAACCAAAGGGCCGATCTCCTGGAGCAAAAGCGCAAGCTCGACGCGGAGGCGGAGGGCCTCGCGGACACGGAACTGCGGATGGCGGCCTGCGAGCGGGAAGCGGAGGGGCTGCGGGCCGCCGAAGCGGATCTGCTCGCCCTGCGAGAGGCCCTGTCGCGGCTTGGCGCCCTGCGGGACGAGAGCGTTGCGCTGCAGCGGCGCTTTGCCGACGCGCAAGAGGCTTTCCGGATCGTCAATGCCGTTTATGCGGAAAAGGAAATCGCTTTTTTCCGCGAGCAGGCGGGCCTTCTGGCGGCGGCGCTGGAGCCCGGCTCCCCCTGCCCCGTGTGCGGTTCCACCGTGCACCCGGCCAAGGCGACGCCGGCCGCGGACGCCCCGGATGAAGCGGAGCTGCGCGCCTTGAAGCAAGAAACCGAGCACGCCCGGAAAAACCTGCAGGAGGCCGGCGAACGGTCGGCATCCAAGCTGGCGGAGATCAAGCCGGCGCGGGAACAGCTGCTGCGCGCCGCCGCGCGCCGCTTTTCCGATATCGATCAAGACACGCCGCAACGGCTGTCCGCGCGGATCGAAACGGCCCTGGCGGAAAGCGCCCGGATGCGGGCGGAGAACGACGAGCGGCATCTGTGTTGCAAGGAGCGGGCCGCCCGCAAGAGCGAATGCAAGGAGCGGCTTGCCGCCTTGGAGCGCGCCCTGCGGCGCAACGAGGAAGCTGCGGCGCGCGGCGAGCGGGAGCGGAGTGCCCTCGCCTCGGAGCTCGCTTCCAAAACCGGCGAGCACAAGGCCTTGAAGGCCTCCTTGGAATACGCGGACCGCCGCGAGGCCGCAGCGTTGGCGGAGGCATGGACCGAGGCGCTGCGGGCCGCAAAGGAGGCCTTCGGACGGGCGGAGGACGCGTATCACGCGCTCAAAAACAAGCTGGAGGGAAACCAAACGCTTCTCGACGACCAAGGAAAACGCCTGACCGACACCGCCGAGGCTGCGGAACGGGCGCTGGCGGCTTATGCGAAGAAGCTGTCCGAAGGCGGCTTCCCAAACGAGGCGGCCTACCGCGACGCCTTGAGATCGGAAGCGGAGATCGACGAATTGAAGCGTTCCGTCGAGCGGTATCAAAACGAGGTCCAAGCCGCGGAACGGGAGCTTCGCAGGCTCTCCGAGGAAACCGAAAACGAACGGAAGCAGGATATGGACCGGCTTGAAGCCGAAAAGCTGCGGACGGAACGGGAAAAGCGGCGCACGGACGAGGCCGTCCGGACGCTGGTGGCGCGCATGGGGAACAACGAGCCGATTGCGGTGGCCCTCGACAAGGCGCTCTCGGACGCGGCCGTGCGGCAGGATGAGTACCTGCTGCTCAGCGGGCTTTCGAAGACGGCGAACGGTGAGCTGGCCGGCAAGCAAAAGCTGGCCTTTGAGCAATACGTGCAGGCCGCGTACTTCGGCCGGATTCTCACGGAGGCGAACAAGCGTCTGAAGATCATGACGGATAGCCGCTTTGCGCTTCTGCGGCGGGAGGACGCGGCGGACCTCCGTTCGCAGACCGGTCTGGAGCTCGATGTGCTGGACCACTATACCGGCCGGATACGGTCGGTGAAGTCGCTGTCCGGCGGAGAGGCCTTCAAGGCGTCCCTGTCCTTGGCGCTGGGACTTTCCGACGTGATCCAGGCGCATGCCGGCGGGGTGGAAATCGACATGCTCTTCATCGATGAAGGCTTCGGCGCGCTGGACGCCGAATCGCTGGAGCAGGCGATACAGGCGTTGGTGGGGCTTGCGGCGGGAAATCGCTTGGTCGGCATCATCTCCCATGTGAGCGAGCTGAAGGAGCGGATCGACAGGCAGGTGCTGATCCGAAGGAGCAGCGCCGGCAGCAGTCTGCGGATCGTTTCCTGAGGCGCGGCCCGGCGCTTCGCCGCCGGCGCCGGCGCGTCGTCCGTCCCGCCGCCGGGCGGCGCGACGGAATATTACAGAAACATTACAAAGAGAAGAAAAACGCAATTGCGTCTTGACAGTTTGCGGGAATTCCTGTAGACTGGCTTTCATACCAAAGGCAAAGAGGCCGTAAAAGCTTCTTTGTCTTTTTGTTTTTACCGGCGCGTCCGCGGTCACGCGGCTCGGACCCGCCAAAGATGTTTCGGAAAACCGGGGAGCGGTTCGGAGGTGCGCGATGCGGCAGGCCTGTGAGGAGTATGAAATCGTGATGAAGCACATAAGCATGGTCTACGACGCGGGAAGCGCGGAAACCGCCGCGCTGTCGGACGTGTCCCTGAACATCGGAAGGGGCGAGTTCATCTCGCTGCTCGGGCCTTCGGGCTGCGGCAAGACGACGCTGCTTCGCATCGTCGCGGACCTCATTCACCCGACGGCGGGCAGCGTCACGGTGGGCGGAGAGAGCCCGCGGGAGGCGCGGCTGAAGAGGCGTTACGGGATCGTGTTCCAAAACCCCGTGCTGTACGATTGGCGCAACGTCAGGCGCAATATCCGGCTTCCGCTTGAGATCATGGGGCTCGGCAAGGAAGCGCGGGAACGGCGGGTGAACGACATGATGGAGTTGGTCGGCCTCGGGCATTTCGCGGACTATTATCCGGGCGAGCTGTCGGGCGGGATGCAGCAGCGCGTCGGCATTGCCAGAGCGCTGGCCCCGCAGCCGGAGATCCTCCTGATGGACGAGCCCTTTTCGGCCTTGGACGAGTTCACGCGGGAGAAATTGCAGGCGGACCTGCTCGATATATGGAGCAAGACGGGCAAGACCGTCATCTTCGTGACGCACAACATCGCCGAGGCCGTGTTTCTGTCCGACCGCGTCATCGTGCTGTCGCCGCGCCCCGGCCGGCTGTCCGCAATCGTGGATGTGGATCTGCCGCGCCCGAGGCGGGCCGCCGTGCGGGACACGTCCGCGTTCAACGCGCTTGTGGCGCGGATACGCGGCAGCTTTGAGGAGGTGAGCGCGTGAACGCCGAGGCCGGGAGAAGCTCGAAAGCCCTCGTCACGGCGGTCTGGATCCTGGGTTTCATGCTGATCTGGGAGGCCGGCGCCTTTGCCGTGGCGGGCGTGAAGCGCACGCCGGAGAACGTGCTGCCCCACATCCACCAGATCGTCCTGTCGGTCTTCAGCGCAAAGCCGGTCAGCAACAGGATGACCGCGGCGGAGATCGTGGCGGTCAACGCCGGTGCCACCCTGCTGCGCGCGGGCCTCGGCCTCGTGTTCGGCGCCCTGTTCGGCTTCGCGCTGGCCGTGCTGATGCATCTGTCGAAGTTGATCGAGCGGATCGCCTTTCCCTACCTCACGATCATACAGATGATTCCCATACTGGGCATCGCGCCGATTGTGCTCGCCGTCACGGGCAGCATAGACAAGAGCCGCGTCGCGATTGCCGCGATCCTCACCTTCTATCCCGTTGCCGTGAACACGCTGGCGGGATTCAAGGCCATAGAAAAGGAGCGCCTGGAGCTCATGTATTCCTACGCGGCCGGCCGGCGCGCGACCTATACGAAGACGCTGATCCCCTTCTGCGTGCCCTATCTGTTCACGGGCCTCAAGATCGCGGCGCCGATGGCGATTACGGCCTCCATCCTCGTGGATACGTTGCAGGGCGACGGCGGCCTCGGATGCATGCTGTCGCAGTCGCTGAAGCATGCGATGTCGATCTACGTGTTCTGGCAGATCGTGTTCTTCAGCGCGGCCGTGGGCATATTGAGCTTCGTGCTGATGGGCGCCGCCGAGAAGCTCTTCCTGCCGCAGAAGCGGAAACGCCGCCGCGCGGTGGCGGAGGCGAGAGGGGAGGCAGCGAAATGAGAGGCAAAACGCGACCCGCGGACGAGGCGATTCTTCCGGCGCGGGGCTGTGACGGACCTTCAATCGAAGCGGCGGAGGCGTTCTCGGAGGAGGAAGAAAACGAGTATTACTTGCCGCCGCAGAGCGCCGCCGCAAGGCGTGTCGCCGCCTTCGCGCCGCCGCTGTCCGCAGGCATCCTGCTGCTCATATTCTGGCAGACCGGTTTCCTGCATCGGATATTCGGCGTGGACGACTTCACGCTGCCGCTGCCCATGAAGATCGTCGGCATCATCGTTTCGAACGCGCCCAAGATCCTGGACAATGCCCGGGATACGGTCATCGTGGCGCTGGCCGGCCTCTTTCTCGGCTCCGTGCTCGGCTATTTCATCGCGATACTCGCGACGCTGTTTCCGAAATGGGGCGCGGGCGGGCTGGGCCTGCTGGCTTCGTTCAACGCCGTCCCCATCGTGGCGCTGGCGCCCGTGATCACAAACCTGACGAAGGATGTGAGCGGCGACGCCTACATCCGCAGCATGGTCGCGAAGATGCTGGTGGTGATGCTGTTTTGCGCGGCTACGATGAGCATCAACGCGTGGCGCGGACTGCGCGAGCTCAAGCCCTTTTCCGAGGACCTCATGCGCTCCTACGCGGCCGGCCGCCTCGGCGTGTTCATGAAGCTGCGCATTCCAAACAGCGTGCCCTACGTGTTTACGGCGCTCGGCGTCGGGGTCCCGGCCTGCGTGATCGGCGCGCTCGTCAGCGAGTATTTTGCCGAGTACATCACGGGGGTCGGGCGGCAGATTCGGGAGAACATCGTGCTGGCGCAATATCCGACGGCGTGGGCCTACATCGTGGTCGCCTGCGCGATAGGCATCGTCCCGTACCTGATCCTGACGCTGTGCAGGCGCTTGATTTTGCGGTTCTGAATATGCGAATATTTTATGATAATGAAGGAGGAATCATGATGAAGAAGACAATTGTAAGGAAGAATCCGCTGCTTGCGCTTATGCTTGCGCTCGCGATCCTCGCGCTTGCCGCTTGCGGCTCCGGCGCTTCGGAGGAAGCGGGCGACACGGAGGACGCGTCCGCCGCCGAATCGGAGGAAAGCGCGGCGAGCGGCCCCTACTTCGACGCGGAAGCGAGCGTCGAAGAGGTGGTCACGCGCGCGGCCTCCGAGGGCAAGGTGGGCAACTGGGGGCTGGGCAACGAATACGAGATACAGGCCCTGCTGACCAAATACGGGCAGCCCACGACCTATCTCAGCCAAGCCTTTGACATGGACGGCTTCGACGACGATTCCGTCAGCTTGGCGTCCGCGATGACCTACAACGAGCTGGGCTTGGTCCGCAACGATTACGAGGGCGGCTACGCCTACGGGGATTCCGTCAAGTGGATTGACATGAACGACGAGGGTGTTGCGATGCTGGAGGACAACCTGTTCTGCACGCGTGCCTTTGCAAAGGCCAATCCGAACACGGTCAAGGCCTTCATATACGCCTCGGCGAAGGGCTGGGCCTACGCCGTCGAGAATCCGGAGGAGGCCGCGCAGATCGTGTTCGACAACGGCTCGTCCGTTTCGCCGGAGCATCAGTCCTACATGGCGGCGGAGGTGGCGAAGCTCGTGGGCGCGGAGGATGTCGGGCGCCTCGACGACGCGGCGCTGCGGCAGACGCTGGACCTCGCCAAGACCTATATCAAGCTCGACGACGGCGCAGCCGCCGAGAAGCTGCAAACGCTGACGCTCGACGACATCCGCGACGCGTCCTACCGGACGGAGGCCGCCGCTTCCGCGGACGGCGATTTTGGCCCGCTCGAAAAGAGCTCCGTGTCCATCCAGCTGAAGTGGCTGCCGCAGGCGCAGTTCATGGGCTACTATGTGGCGAAGGACAAGGGCTTCTATGAAGAGGTCGGCCTCGACGTCAACATCGTGTCCGGCGGCGGCGACATCGGCGAAACCACGGCCGTCAACAACGGCACGATGGATTTTGGCGTGACCTGGGTATCGAATCTGATCGCGGCGAATTCCGCCGGCATGGATCTGCTCGAGGT
>JAITLA010000001.1 GCA_031278145.1 Eubacteriales Family XIII. Incertae Sedis bacterium | reverse complement strand
CTTCGCTGTCCGTTTTGTCTGCCGAAGCAGAGCTTCGGGACAAAAAGGCAACACTCGGCTTCGCCTCGTTCCTCCGCTCACCTGCGGCTCGCTTCGCTGTCCGTTTTTCCATTGCGGCTAAAGCCGCGGAAAAAAGGCAACACTCGGCTTCGCCTCGTTCCTCCGCTCGTTTCACTCTCTTCGCTGTCCGTTTTGTCTGCCGAAGCAGAGCTTCGGGACAAAAAGGCAACCCAAATGTCCGGTTTATTCCGTAACGAATCCGTAAGATGCTTTCTATTCGAGATCGCGGCGGCCGAGCCGCCGATAGTGTTCCCCGCCCAAGCTCAGATCCTCGGCCAGGAATTCCCGGCTCTCCCCGTCCGGGAAGCGCACGACGAGGCCGCCGCGTTCGCTGATATCGACGGCCGTTCCGCAGAGCGCGCCGTCCGCGCCGCGAACGGAAACCTCCCGTCCCAGCGTCAGATTGTTTTCCATCCATTTTTCTCGCAGATAGGGATAGGCCTCCGCCGAAAAGGCCTCGAAATGCGCGTTCCAGCGCGAAACGAAGCGGCGGAGCATCGCGGCGCGCGAAACGCGCCGGCCGCGCTCGATGCGCAGCGAGGTGGCGGTGTCCCTGCAGTCGGGCGGCAGCTCCGCCTCCGTCTGGTTCACATTGAGCCCCACGCCGAGGATCACGTGCTCGACCGCGTCCCCGCGCACGCCGGCCTGCGCGAGTATGCCGCTCACCTTCCGGCCGCGCATGAGCACATCGTTCGGCCACTTGATGCCGGCCGCAAGACCCGTTTCCTCCCGTATCGCCTCCGCCAGGGCCACGCCGCAGAGCAATGTGAGCTGCGCCACAAAGCGCGCCTCGATGCGCGGCCGCAGGATCACGGACAGGAGCAAGCTCCTGCCGGGCGGGGAGATCCACGCGCGCCGCAGCCGGCCCGCGCCGGCCTTTTGAAAACCGCTCGTGACAATCGTTCCCGCAGGCGCGCCGTCGGCGGCCATCCGAGCCGCGACGCGGTTCGTCGATGACAGCTCCCCGTAGACGTACAGCTCGTTTTCGGATAGGCGCAAGCGCTTGTGCGGCAGGGAGAGCTCCGCGCGCGCGTCTTCGTGTTCCTTCATTTTTGTCCCTTCCGTCCGCAGCCGCCGCAAGTATCACGGATCGCGCAAGGACCGTCCCCGTCGCAAGGAGTGCGACAAAAGGAAGGCCGGTCCGAAGGAGCTCGGCCCGGCCTTCCGCTTCTCTCTGGTCCGCATCGGCGTGCGCCCGCCGCCAGGCGCACGGCGTATCAGCCCTTGATCACGCGCGGGGTGAGCAGCTGGTGAACCGCGCATATCGACTTGGGATTCTGATAGTACGCGCCCACGAAGGCCTTGCAGTAATCGCGCAGCTTCGGCATGTCCACGATCTCGTCCACGAGGCCCTTCATGGCGCAGTAGGCCGGCCGCGATCTGTCGTTGTACATTTGGATGATGTCGTTCATCTTCGCAATCGTGGCGTCGAGGGGCTTGCCATCGTCCTTGTCCTTCACGAGGCGCCGCGCGTAGGAGGCCGCAGCCGCCGTTTCGCCGTGCATCACGTAGATCTCCGTGGCCGCGGTGCCGAGCGTGAAGGCGTTGTTGTTGTTCGCCTGCGGGCCGCCCAGCACATAATGCGCGGCGGCGGTGCCCTTCCGCAGAACGATGGTCATCATCGGATTGTCCGACTGCTCGATGGAATACATCAAGGACATCCCGAGGCCCAGCATTTCCGCCTGCTCCGCCACGTCGCCGACATCTATGCCCGTGGTGTCCTGCACCCAGATGATCGGGATGCGGTCGCGGCCGCAGAGGGTCACGAACTCGTTCATCTTGATCAGGCCCTCGCGGTAGAGCTTGCCGCCGATGGCCGGGTAATCCGCGTATTTGGGGTAGCCGGAAGCGAGAATGCCCTGGTTATTGGCGATGAAAGCGCACGGGAAGCCGTCTATCTTGGCCAGGCCGCAGTACATCTCGGGGCCGTAATCGGGCCGGAATTCCATATGCTCGCTGTTGTCGAACAGCCGCGCCAGCACCTCCTGCATCGAATAGGTACGCTTCTGGTTCAGCGGCACAAGACTGTAGAGATCCGTGCCGGGATACTTGGGCTCGGCGGGTTCCGCGACCCTGAAGAAGCGCGGGTCGTAGGCGGGCAGGGTCTGCATGTAGCGCTTGATGTCGTCGAGGACCTCCTCCTCCGTGTCGCATACGTCGCGTATGAAGCCGGTCCCGTTGTGGTGGATCTCCACGCGGCCCGGTGGCGTCGCCTTGAACTTCCGCGTGTTCTCGATCAGGCCCTCGGCAACCTCGTCGTCGATATAGCCCTTGGGCGACATGCCGCTGACGATGCCGGCGCCGCCGACCGCCATGTTGCACTTCTTATGCCCGATCAGGATGGTCGGGCTGATCGCGTGGTAACCGCCGCCGGCCGGGTTGGTCCCGTAGATGCCGACGATGATCGGAATGCCAAGCTTCTGCAGCTCCGCGTGGCGGAAGAAGGGGGTGCCGCTGCCCCTGCGGTTCGGGTAAAGCCGTTCCTGCTCCATCAGCTTGGCGCCGCTGCAGTTCAAGACCCATACCAAGGGCAGGTGCATGCGCTTCGCGATATCGGTCACGCGCAGGACGTTGTC
>JAITLA010000153.1 GCA_031278145.1 Eubacteriales Family XIII. Incertae Sedis bacterium | reverse complement strand
CGCGAGAACATGGCTTTCAGCGATTCCTATCTCCGCAACGAGCAGGTTGTGGTCGTGCGCGCGGCGGACGCGGGCGCCTACGCGGACACCGCGAGCCTCGCGGGCGCGAAGCTCGTGGCCGAAGCCGAATCCGCCGGTGAGGACGCGATCCTCGCGGACATCGACGGCGCGGAATACACGGCCGTAAGCTCGCAGGCGAGCGCGCTTTTGGAAATCAAAGCCGGCACGGCCGACGCCGCCGTCATCGACTACACGATGGCCCGGACCATGACCGGTCCCGGGACCGATTACGAAGACCTTGCAATCCTTGAAAACATAGACCTCACGGACGAGGAATACGCCATCGGCTTCCGCACGGACAGCACGGCCGTCGCCGCGTTCAACGCGATCATAGCGGAGTTCACAAATGACGGAACGCTCGACGGGATCGCCGCAAAATACGAGCTCACCGATCTTCTCATAAAATAATGGCGATCTCCGTCATCCTGCTCACGCTCCTCGGCGGCTTCGGCACGACCTGCGCGATCTTCGCGATCACGCTGGTCTGCGCCGCGCCCCTCGGGCTGATCGTCTCGTTCGGATCCATGAGCGATTTTCGTCCGCTGCGCTGGCTGACGAAGACCTTCGTATGGATCATACGCGGCACGCCCCTGATGCTGCAGGTGATCATCGTGTTCTACGGACCCGGCCTGCTGTGGGACCACAACGCGTTTCCGCGCATGACCGCCGTGCTCATCGCCTTCATCGTCAACTACGCCGCGTATTTCTCCGAGATATACAGGAGCGGCATAGAAGGTGTGCCGCGCGGCCAGTACGAGGCCGGACAGGTCCTCGGCATGACCAAGTCGCAGATATTCTTCAAGGTCATCCTGCTTCAGGTCGTCAAGCGCATCGTGCCGCCCATGAGCAACGAGATCATCACCCTCGTGAAGGACACCTCCCTCGCGCGCGTCATCGCCGTGCGCGAGATCATCATGGAGGCCTATTCCTTTACGGCCAAGGGGCTGATTTGGCCGCTGTTCTATTCCGGCGCGTTCTTCCTCGCGTTCTGCGGCGCGCTGACCCTGCTCTTCGGCTACATAGAGCGCAGGTTGAGTTATTTCAAGGTCTGAGCGGACGGCACGCCGCACGGTGCGGGAAAGCATGCGATACCGGAGCGCTGCAAAACTATGGCAATACTGGAAGTAGAGGGTTTAAAGAAGAACTTCGGAAGCGGAGAGGTGCTGAAAGGCGTCGACTTTTCCGTCGAACGCGGGGAGGCATTGGCGATCATCGGCGCGTCGGGCAGCGGCAAGACGACCCTGCTGCGCTGCCTCAACTTTCTTGAAATTCCGGACGGAGGGCTTATCCGCGTCGCCGGCGAACGCATATTCGACGCGGCCGACCCGAGGACCGCGCGCGAGAGCGAGATACGCAGGAAGCGCCTGCACTTCGGGCTCGTCTTCCAGTCCTTCAACCTGTTCCCGCAATACACGGCGCTCCGGAACATCAGCCTGCCCTGCGCGCTTCTGGCAAAGGAAAATCCGCGCTACAAAGAAAACCGCCGCGCGATTCTCGCGGGCATAGACGAAACCGCGCGCGCCCTGCTCGCCCGCGTCGGTCTGCGCGACAAGGCCGACTTCTACCCGCACCAGCTTTCGGGCGGACAGCAGCAGCGCGTGGCCATCGCGCGCGCCCTCGCGCTGAACCCGGACATACTGTGCTTCGACGAGCCGACCAGCGCGCTCGATCCCGAGCTGACCGGCGAGGTGCTGAAGGTCATACGCGGCCTGGCCGACAAGAACACCACGATGGTGATCGTCACGCACGAGATGCAGTTCGCGCGCGAGGTTTCCGACAAGGTGCTCTTCATAGACGAAGGCGCGGTGGTGGAATACGGTCCGCCGGAGGAACTGTTCACGGCGCCCAAGGAGGAGCGGACGCGCCGCTTCCTCGAACGCTACTCCGGCGCCTGACGCCGATTCGCGGCGGATTGCCCGCCGCTATTTTTCTTTTATCGTTCCCTCTCTGAACGCCGCGACCAGCGCTTCCAACTCCTCTGTCTTCCGCTCCAGCTCCGCGCCGATATCCGTGTCCTTCACCGTCATGCGGCGTTTCAGCTGCTCCACAATCCGGATGACGGGCGGATTGAAGACCTGCGTCCCGTCCTCCAGCAGGGGCGAATAGGGCTTGTGCTCGGACAGCGCCATGAAGCGCGAGTTGAATATGAAGGTATAGCCGGCGATGCCCGTCTGCTTCTGGTAGGCCTTGGAGATGCCGCCGTCGATGAAGAAGAGCAGACCGTCGCCCTTGACGGGGCTTTCGCCGTCCTTGATCTTGACCGGCACGTGTCCGTTCAGGATGTGGGAGCTTTCGGGCGAGAGCCCGAATTCGCGCAGGATTTTCTCGCACACGGCCCGGTCGTTGATCAGCTTGTAATACGGGGAGCTGCTCTCCTTGTGCGTCGCCTTGTCCTCTATGAAAAACCGTTCGAAGGTGGTCATGCGCGTCTTGCCGAAGAGCGGCGACTTGCTGCCGTTCCACAGATACCACATGATGTCGCCCCCGTCGTCCCGCGTGAAGAAGGAACGCCGCACGCGCGCGTCCAGATAGTCCATGTACGCCCGCCCCGACAGGCGCGCGCCCTCGAAGTCGCACTGCTCAAACGCGCCTGCGGCGGTCATCGGAATGCAGCCGTGGTAGAGGAGATTGCCGTTGACGATCTTGTACATGGCGCCGTGGCTGAACAGGAAGCGAATGTGCTTCTGCAGCTTCTCGCTCTTCAGGAAGGAGGCCCGCAGCGTGTTCATCAACTCCGTTTCCCCCGCCGTAAGCGCGTAGGGCGAGGCGGGATCGAGGGTGGGGAACAGGGCGTCCCGCAGCGGATGGACGCTGTCGCCTATGCGCACCGTTCCCGCCGCGCGGTCCATCTTGTCGAGCAGCAGGCGTTCCTCCATCCCGTACTCCGGATGCGCCTTGATGAGCTGCCCCTCCAGCTTGAACTGTATGACGGCAATCGCCTTGTGCATCTTGGCCGCGAGCGCCGGCTCTATGGGGTCGTACTCGTTCTCGTCCCAGATGTGCGGCCTGAAAGAAGCGCAGGGGTCGTCGCCGTAGACGCCGAGCGCGAAAGCGGAGAGCGGGCGCAGGTTGATGCCGTAGCCCATCTCCAGCATATCGAAATTGTTGTAGCCGCTGTTCAGGCGTATCACGTTTGCGATGCAGGCCAAATGCCCGGCGGCGGCGCCCATCCACACGATATCGTGATTGCCCCACTGAAAATCCACATCGTGAAACTCGACCAGATACTCCATGATCAGATCCGGATGCGGTCCGCGGTCAAACACGTCGCCTATGATGTGGAGCCTGTCCACGGCCAAGCGGCCTATCGTCTGCGTCATCTCCGTGATGAAGGCCTCGGCGATGCGGCAGCGCAGCAGCGAATCGATGATCTCCCTGTAATAGTGCGCGCGGTTGGCCTCGTCGTCCGCGTTCAAAAGCTCGTCCATGATGTACGCGGAGGCCGCCGGCATCCGCTTTCTGACCTTGGAACGCGTGTACTTCGTCGAAACGGACTTGCACACCTCTATGAGGCGGTAGATGCTGACCCGGCACCACTCGTCGAAGTTCGCCTCCGTTTTCTTTCTGCGCGCCATCTCCGCGCGCGCGTCGTAGACGAGCGCGGCCAGCGCGCGGCGTTCGGCTTCGGCGAGCGCCTTGCCGAAGATCTCCTCGATCTTCGAATGGATCACGCCGGAGGCGCTCTGTACCATGTGAATGAAGGCCGCGTGCTCGCCGTGCAGGTCGCTCAAAAAATATTCCGTTCCCTTGGGCAGGCTCAGGATGGCGTTCAGGTTCACGATCTCGGTCGTGGCCTTGCGCACATTCGGAAACTCCTTCGCCAGCAGCTCCAGATAATGCATGTCCACCGCGTCTTGCTTCTTCGCCATATGCTTGCCTCCATTGCGCCATTGCGTTATAGGATCAGTATAACGCCGCGCGATGTTTTTTTCAAGCAAGAAAAATTCCTTAATCTACGATAGCCTGCCGTCGTCCGCGGAATACACCCTGTCCGCGATGCCCATCGTGGAGCGCCTGTGCGAAACGAGCACCGCCGCGCGGCCCGCGCCTTCCTCGCGCAGCGCCTTGAGTATGATCCCCTCGTTCAGGCTGTCGAGATTGCTCGTCGGCTCGTCCAGCAGCAGGAAAGGCGCGTCGTGCAGAAAGGCGCGCGCGAGCCCGATGCGTTGGCGCTCCCCGCTCGATATTCCCGCCTCGGCGGACGCCTCGCCCGCGCCGCCGATGCGCGTGTCGTAGCCTGCGGGCAGGCGCGTGACGAAATCGTGCAGCGCCGCCTTCCGCGCCGCCGCGATAACGGCCTCCCGCGTCGCTTCGGGCCGCCCCGTCTTGATGTTGTTTTCGATGCTGTCCGAGAAGATATCCGTTTCCTGCGTCATATAGCCCTCGAGGCTGCGCAGGTGCGCCGTGTCCAGCTCGTTCACGTCCTCACCCGAGATCAGCGCGGTGCCCGCGGGCGGCACCCAAAACCGCATGAGCAGCTTGAGCAGCGTGGATTTGCCCGACCCGCTGCGCCCCGTTATGCCCGTGACGGCCCCCTTCGGAAAGAGCGCCGATATATCCCGCAGCACGGGCGCGTCCGCCTCGTAGCCGAAGCTGAGCCGCCGGCATTCCGCGCCCGTAAAATCCGGCGTCTTGCCGTCCTCGACCTCCGGCGTTTCGGGCGCCTCGTCGAGCAGGGCGAACACGCGCCGCGCCGCGGCGAAGGTCACGGGCAGGCCCGCCGAAAGATTTGCGAGCGCGAGCGCGGGGCCGAAGGAAGAAAACAGCGCGACAAAGGGAATGAGCAGCCCCGCGAAGCCCACGGCGCCGTTTCGGAAGAGCATGTACGAAAGCGCGAGCATCCAGAGCGAACAGAGCGTCACGAGCAGGCCGGAAACGGCCGCCGCCGCGCCTTCCTTGTCCTTCATCGGCCTTTGCAGGCGTTCCGCCTCGTCGCTCATGCCCCCGATGCCCGCACGCCGATCCGCGCCGAGTCCCATGCCGCGTATCTCGCGCATGCCGCGCAGGCTGTCGAGCCAGTAAGACGAAAGCCGCCCCGCCGCCGCGCGGAGCCGCTCCCCGGCCCCCCGGCCGAACAGGGACGCGACATAGGGGACGAAGGCGCCGACGATCAGATACGAGCAGACGGCGGCCGCGCCGAGCAGCGGGTGGAAGCGTCCGATGAACACGGCCGCCGCCGCCGACACGATCACGGCGATGGCGACGGGCGATATCGTGTGCGCGTAAAACACCTCAAGCAGCTCGATGTCCCCCGTGATCACGGCAATCAGATCGCCCTTCTCCCTGCATTCGAGCTTTGCGGGGCAGAGCCGCCGCAGGGCGGCGAACAGCTTGTCGCGCAGCTCCGCGAGCAGCTTGAAGGCTATGTAAGGGTTGCAGAGCTGTTCCGCGTAGCGGAACACGCCGCGCAGCAGGGCGCAGACGGCGATAAAAACCGTGAAAAAGCCCAAGACGCCCGCGGCCCCCGTGGCATCGGCCGCCGTGAGCAGCGCGAGGCAGCCGAGCACGGGCAAAAGTATCGCGCAGACATGCCCCGCCGCGCCGAGCAGGACGGCGAGGACCATGATCCCCGCCATCGGCCTTGCAAAGGACGCGAGCCGTATCACGACGCCGGGCCTGCGGCGCGGCGCCTCCTTCCGTGTTGCCTCGGTCCTGGTGCCTTCCTTGTCGTGCATCCTCGTATCCTCCGTCATGCCGCCGGCCCGCCCGCGCCGGCCGCGCCGTATCCGTCGCCGGCCTCGCCCGCGGCGTAAGCCTCGAGCGCCCTCTGCTCGAGGAACAAGCGCGCGTAGACGCCGCCCGCCGCCATCAGCTCCTCGTGCGTCCCCCGTCCCTCGACGCGCCCGTCCTCCATTGCGTATATGAGATCCGCGGGACGCAGACTTGCGAGGCGGTGTGAGATCATCAGCACATTCTTCGATTTCGCGAGCTCCCGTATAACCGCGAGCACGGCTTCCTCGCTCTCCCTGTCGATGTTCGAAGCCGCCTCGTCGAATATGTATATATCCGAATCGCGAAGCAGCGCGCGGGCGAGCGAAAGCCGCTGCCTCTGCCCGCCCGAAAGATTTGCTCCGCCCTCGGATATCTCGGTCGCGAGCCCCGCCGCGCCCTCGAAAAAGTCATGGAGCCGCACCTTTTTCAAGGCGTCCTCGAGCTCCGCCTCGCTCGCGTCGCGCTTCGCGGCGCGCAGGTTGTCCTCCGCCGTGCCGCCGAATATATAGTCCTCGTGCGTCACAAGACAGACCCGCTCCAAAAGCGCGGAGCGCTTTAGGTCGCGAAGCTCGACGCCGCCTATGCGGACGCTCCCGCCGTAGGCCTTCCCTTGCATTTCGCCCGAAAGCAGCTTCGCCGCAGTGGACTTGCCGCAGCCCGAAACGCCCGCGAGCCCCCTGAGCCCCGGCGAGGGCGCGGACAGGGAAAGCTCCGAGAGGGCGTTTCGCCCCGGCTCGTATGCGAACGAAAGCCCCTCCGTTTCTATGTCGAGCGGCCCCTCGGGCAACGAGAGCGTTCCGTCCTCCGGCGCCGGCGCATCGAGGATTCGGAAGACGCGCTCGCAGGCCGAAAGGCCGTTCATCGCGATGTGAAAGTACGATCCGAGCTGCCTGAGCGGTATGAAAAACTCCGCCGAAAGCAGGATGACGGATATCGCGCCCGAAAGCTCGATATCCCCCGCGAGAAAGCCCCGCGCCGCGAGTATGACGCCGAGCGCCGCGCTTCCGTAGGCCATGATATCCATCAGCACGATGGAATTGAGCTGCATGCGCAGAACGCGCATCGTCGATTGCCTGAACCGCTCCGCGAAGCGATTCATCTCCACGTGCCGCCGCGCGTCCGCGCCGAAGATCTTCAGCGTCGTCATGCCGCGCAGGCTTTCGAGGAAGAAATCGCCGAGCGAGCCGTATTCCTTGAGCTGCTTTTGCATCATCCGCTTGGCCATCCGCATGATGACCAGGAGCAGAAGCGGTATCAGCGGCGTGCACACGAGCAGCACGAGCGCGACCGAAAGGCGCACGGACGCGAGCAGGCCGAACAAAGTCAGCGGCGCGACGATGCCGTAGAAGAGCTGCGGCAGGTATTTCCCAAAATAGTTTTCGATCTGATCCACGCCCTCCACCGCCACCTGCACGGCCTCCGCGCCCGAAATGCCGCTTCCGCCGAGGCTGAGAAGCTTCCCGTAAAGCGCCGTGCGCAGCTTCTTCTTCACGCCCGCGGACGCCTTGAAGGCGGCCTTCGACGCAAGGAATTCGCATAGGGCGCGCGCGAGCGCGGCGGCGGCGCAGAGGCCGAGAGCGGGGAGGACGGCGGGATCGCCGCCGAGAAACACGACGGGCATGCGCGCAATGACATCGGCGAGCGTGAACACGACAAAGGCCCCGAAAACGAGCCCGATAAAGCGCGCGAGCACGTTCAGAAACACGTATCGGCGCGCGCCCGTCGCAAAACCGAGAAGCCTTCCGGCCGTCGCGCCGCCCTTCCCTTGGGCCCCCTCCCCGCGCAGGGTCTTTACGCGCAGCAGGAAGTACCACCAGTGCCACGCGAGCACGACGCCGAGCAATATCCGCGCGTGCGGGTAGGGGACGAAGTACATCGCGAGCGGCAGGAGCAC
>JAITLA010000137.1 GCA_031278145.1 Eubacteriales Family XIII. Incertae Sedis bacterium | reverse complement strand
CCGCACGCGCGCCTCGCGTCGGATCGAGGCGGTTTTTTGAGGTTGTAGTATGAAATTCGGCGTGAAATGCATTCTGCTCGCAGCTCTGCCCGTTGTTTTTTCACTGCTTCCGACTGCGGTCCTTGCGGCCGATATGGCCGTGCCCGCGACGGCGAGCATCTTGGTGGACGGCGTTTCAAAGGCCTTTGACGCCTACAATATCGGCGGAAGCCACTACGTCAAGCTGCGCGACGCGGCCTATGCGCTCAGCGATAGCGCAAAGCGGTTTGAGGTGACTTGGGACGCGGGGACCGGCACGATCTCGCTGCATACCGGCGCGGCGTACACGGCAATCGGCGGGGAGCTGTCCGCAGGGGACGGCGCGGCAAAGACGCCGGCGCAGACGAACGCAAGGGTGCTGCTGAACGGCGCGCCCATCGCCCTGAACGCGTACAATATCGGCGGCCACAACTACTGCAAGCTACGGGATTTGGGCAGGACCCTGCACTTCGGCGTGCAGTGGGACGCGGCGGCAAAGGCCGTCCTGCTCGTGACGAGCGTGGACTATACGGAAGAAAACGCGATCTCCTATATGAAATCCTTCGGCGCCTACAGCGCGACGGCCGATTGGGTTGAATCGCCGGAGCTCTCGCAGAACGACAGATATTACTACCTGAAAAAGGGGCAGAGCCCCGGCCGGACCGTCAGCAGCATTTCCGTCGAAAGCATCAGGCACCGCTACGCGGAGGGCGAACACCCCGCCTTTCGCGAGGCCGTCTTTCGGCAGCTGTTGAAACAGGTGTCGAACGATCCCGACGCCGGCTTCCTCTTCGGCGAGGGTACGACCACCGAAAAGGGCCTTACGCTCTACATGTTCACCATCGAATACGAGGGCATTGACAAGACGGACCGGATGTACTACATCGTCGGCGATTACAAATATCTGCTGATCACGGAAACGGACCGCCACGACAAGAACGCTTCGGACATAACGGCCGTGGCCAAGGCCATCGCGGACAGCTTCGAGTGGGCGCGCTAGGCCGCCCGGTGACGCGGGCCAAGTCGTGAACATGCACGCGCTCGCAAGCGATGCGGGCGTGTCCTCCGCGACGCTGACCGCGTGGGAATCGGACGCGTGAGCCGGACGCGCGCGATGCTTCACGCTCTCGGGGCTTGCGAATACGCGTCGAGGGCGTGCTCCCGGTAATACACCTCGGCCAGATACAGGCCCTGCGGCGGCGCCGTCGGCCCCGCCTTGCGGCGGTCGCACGACTCGACCGCCCGTCTGACGTCCTCCGGATCCATCCGGCCGATTCCGGCCAAGACCAGCGTTCCCGCGATGATGCGGACCATGTTGTACAGGAAGCCGTCCCCCGCGATCTCCACGACGGTCATGCGCCTGCCCTCGCCGGCGGGCTCCGTTTTGATGTCGAGGCTGTGCACGGTCCGCACGGTCGTCTTGCGCACATGCCCTCCCGCGCTCTGGAAGGCCCCGAAGTCCCGCGTCCCGACGATGTGCCGGGCGGCGGCGCGCATGGCTTCCGCGTCGAGGGTTTCCGCCGTCTGCCAGCAGGCGTTTCGCAGGAATATGTCCGTCTGCGGCGTGCTCAGTATGCGGTAGATGTATTTCTTGCCCGTCGCGTCGTAGCGGGCGTGAAAGCCGCCCGGCACGCGCAGCGCCGCCTTGACGCGCAGATCGCCGGGTTTGCCGATGCCGGGCGGACGCCCCGCGGCGGGACCGCCGCGCGCGGAAGCCTCCGCGAGCCCGCAGCCGAGCAGATTGTTGACCGCGCGGACCAGCCCCTCCACAGGTATGCCGAAATCGCCGCCGAAGCTCGCCCTCTGCCCGTAGGCGTGGACGCCGGCGTCGGTGCGGCTCGCCCCGCAGACGGACAGCTCCGCGCGGCAGACGGCCGAAAGTGCGACCTCCAGCTCCCCCTGCACGGTTCGCACGCGGGGCTGCTTCTGCCAGCCGTGAAAGCCGGCGCCGTCGTATTCGATTGTCAGCAAGAGGTTTTGCATGGCGGCATGTGTTTGTTTGCGCGGGCCTTTCGGGGCGGCCGCGCGCCTGCGGGGCTACAGCTCGAAATAAAGGCGCAGGAGGTAGGCGATCTCCTGCGGAAACAGCAGATACACGGCCGCCGCGCCGGCGATGAAGGGTCCGAGGGGCGCTTCGTCCGTCGCCTTGATGCTGCCGCGCGCCAAGCGAAGCGACAGAAAGACGGCGCTCGAAAGGGCCGTCAGGATCAGGATCGCGACGGCGCCCAAGGGTCCCGCGATCAGCCCGCACACCGCCGCCAGCTTCACATCGCCGAAGCCCATGACCTCTTTTTTCGCAAAGACCTTGCCCAAAAGCGCGATGAGGAAGAGGATGCCGCCGCCGAGGAGCAGCCCGAGCAGGGGCGCGAGAAAGGCGTAGCTCCATGAGCCGCCCTGCCCGAGCGCCGCGAAGCCTATGCCCGTGACGGCCAGCAGGATCACGAACTGATCGGGGATGATGCGGTATTTGTTGTCCGACAGACCGATGATCAAAAGCGCCCACAGCGCGGGCACCGCAGCGGCGCCGTAGGTCCACGAAACGAGAAGCGTCTTGAACGCGGCCGACGCGAACACGAGGGAAAAGAGCGGCGCCCAAGGGAATTTGCCGATGCGCGGGGGCAGATGCCTGTCGTCCGGAAGCTCGTCGTAATCGCACAGCCATTTCGCGGGCATCTTGTTGAACACGAAGACGGCGCCGTAGCCGGCCGAAAAGCCCGCGGCAATCGATACGACGATGGCGGCCGCGCGGGAAAGCAGGAG
>JAITLA010000246.1 GCA_031278145.1 Eubacteriales Family XIII. Incertae Sedis bacterium | reverse complement strand
GTGACAGGATTTGAACCTGCGGCCTTTGCGTCCCGAACGCAACGCTCTGCCAAACTGAGCCACACCTCGCGGTCGTGAAATTGTGTCCGCCTCGCGCGGGAACGCGCCGATTTGCGGCGTCTTCGCGCAATCCCGCCTTACCAGTATACTAAATTTTTTTTTAATCGTCCAGCGGAAAATGCATTTTCGCAAAAAATCCCCGGTCGCGCTACAGATCCCGGAAATGAAAGCTGCGCCGGCCCTCGGCGTAGTCGCCAACGATTTGGCCGTTGCCGTGGAGTTCGTATTTGTACGTGACGAGGCCCGAAAGGCCCACGGGGCCGCGCGCGTGCAGCTTGCCCGTGCTGACGCCGACCTCGGCGCCGAAGCCGTAGCGAAAGCCGTCGGCGAAGCGCGTGGAGCAATTGCGGTATACGCCCGCCGAGTCCACGAGCAGCATGAAGCGCTCGGCGGCCGCGTCGTCCTCCGTGAGGATCGCGTCCGTGTGGTGCGAGCCGTATCTGTTGATGTGCGCAATGGCCTCGTCAAGGCTGTCGACGATCTTGACAGAGAGGATGTAATCGAGGTATTCCGTCGCGAAATCCTCATCCGTGGCCGGCAGGACCTCCGGAAGGAGCATCCGCGTTTTGGGACAGCCCTTGACGGTCACGCCGCACGCGCGCAGATCCGCGAACACGGGCGGCAACAGCCGGGCGGCCGCGCCGCGGTGCACGAGAAGGGTTTCCGCCGCGTTGCAGACGGCCGCGTACTGCGTTTTGGCGTCGCGGATAATGGGCACGGCCTTTTCGACATCGGCGGATTCGTCCGCGTATATGTGGCAGATGCCATCGGAATGCCCCATTACGGGTATGCTCGAATTGTCCATGATGTACCGGACGAATTCGTTCGAACCTCTGGGGATGAGCAAATCTATCGACTCGTGGCAGGCAAGCAGCTCATTGACGTCCGCGCGCGTTTCCGCCAAGATCAAAAATCCGCTCGGAAGGCCCGCACCGACGCCGGCTTCGAGGATGATGTCGAAGAGGGCCTTGTTCGTGTGCGCCGCCTCGCTGCCGCCCTTGAGGATCGTGCAGTTGCCGCTCTTCAGACAGAGCGTCGCGATCTGTATCAGGGCGTCCGGCCGCGACTCGAAGATCACGCCAATCACGCCGATGGGACAGCTGATCTGCCGCAAAATCAGCCCTTCGTCCAGCTCGCGGTGCAGCAGCGTCCGAAACAGGGGATCCGGCAGGGCGATGAGCTCCGCGATGCCCGCCTCGGCCTCCCGCAGCTTCTTGTCGTCGAAGCGCAACCGCTTCATGATCGGCGCGGGCAGACCGTCCAGCTCCCCCGCCGCGAGGTCCGCCTCGTTCGCGGCGAAGATCGCGTCGCTGTGCAGCCGGAGCGCCTTCGCAATCGCGTGGAGCGCCGCGTTGCGCACGGCCGCGGAAAGGGAAACCATCCGGAAGCTGTCCGCCTTTACCGCACGCGCAAGAGCCGCCACGCCCATGTCGGAACGCTTATTCGCAATACGCATTTCAATTCCCTCCCGGCGCCGCACGGCGGAGGATCCCGACGGGCGCGGCGCGATTCACCATACGCTTTTTTACGCGTCAAAGTTGTAATAGCTCGTGTTTGAACAGAAATTTATGATGGCCTCCGGGCCCTTCACGATGCTCCGCTTTATGTACAGGCTGCCGTCCCGCTTGCTGTGCATGCGCCACGACACGAGATATATCTTGCCGTAGACGATCTCAAGGCAGTGTATGCCCCGCGGCTGTATGCAGCAGCCGCAGTTGAAATACGCGGGCTCTCCCGGAGAGGGAAACTTGGGCCTGTGCGTATGGCCACAGATGATGCTGATTCCGTTCGCGAGGTTCCACTTGCGAAAATGCTTTTCGAGCCGATGCCGCTTTTCCCTGTTGCGGGCGGGGCTCGACATGTAATGTATGCCCGCGAAGTGCAAATAGCGCCAGAAGAAGCGCACGAGGATGCACGAAACGCGCCAAAGCTGGTCGTTCAGCAGATCGCCCTGATGCCCGTGCACCACGAAGATCTCCTGCGCCGTATCCCTGTGCTTCAGGACCAGCGCTTCGTGGACGTGCAAATCGGGGAACAGGGCCTCCTCCGTTTCAAGATAATCGTCGTAGACGACGCGCAGATTGTTTTCCACATAGGCGTGGTTCTTCAGCTGCATGTTGTGATTGCCGTACAGCATGTGCAGACGGCGAGAGGCGTGAAACTTTTTCAGCAACTCGAAGATGAGCGAATGCGAGTTGTAGATGCGCCGAAACAGGCGGTTTTCCCACAGCTCATCGCCATCACCCACCTCCACATAGGTGAAATCGTCCCGATAATAATAACTCAAGGCGTGATAGTAAATATGCTTGTTCCTCGCGAATTCATCCGACAGGCTGTCGTCGCCGCGATGCACATCGCTGAAAAACACGAATTTGGAGCGATCATCGAACGGAATCGGAAAAGCGCCCATAAACGCCTTGTCAAGTCTTGAGCGTATTCGCATGGCAGTTGTTCCTTTTCTTCCTGCATTGATAACATTGTATCATGCCGTGCCGAAAAACGCAACGAACATATGCGTTTGCGCGCATGCCGCGAATTGCAAAGCCAAGCAACAACAGCCGCCCAAATCGAACGGCTGCCGTGCGAATCTGTTCTTGCGGGATGGCACGCCAGGAGGGTTTCGAACCCCCGACCCTGTGCTTAGAAGGCACATGCTCTAATCCTGCTGAGCTACTGGCGCATAAGAAATAGGAAGGCTTTACGCATGGCCTGCCGAAAAACGGTCGCAAGGAAGAGCGTTGCTTGTTCGGTTGAACGAGGATTCTCCGTTTGGAGCGGATGATGAGAATCGAACTCACGCTATCAGCTTGGAAGGCTGAAGTTCTACCATTGAACTACATCCGCAAAAATGGAGCGGAAGACGAGATTCGAACTCGCGACCCTCGCCTTGGCAAGGCGATGCTCTACCCCTGAGCCACTTCCGCACATAATTGGTGGAGGGAGATGGATTTGAACCATCGAAAGCTAAGCTAACGGATTTACAGTCCGCTCCCTTTGGCCACTCGGGAATCCCTCCAAATATTCGATATTCAATTTTTCGCATTTGCCGACTTACGCTCTTTGGAGCCGGTGAAGGGAATCGAACCCCCAACCAAGCCGCTCCGCATCTCCATAGGGGGCTCTGCCCCCTCTTGGCGGTTCTTTTGGAACCT
>JAITLA010000231.1 GCA_031278145.1 Eubacteriales Family XIII. Incertae Sedis bacterium | reverse complement strand
TACGTCGTCGGGATAAAGGGCATGGTCAGGGCGCGCGCGTCGAAAAACGACGCGCTGGCGACGGGCGACACGGAGGTGTTCGTCAGTGACATGATCGTCTATTCGGAGGCGGAAACGCCGCCGATCTACGTGAAGGACGACGACAAGGCGGACGAAAACCTGCGCCTCAAATACCGCTGCCTCGACCTCAGAAAGCACCGGATGCAGCACAACCTGCGCTTCCGCCACGCGGTGGCGAAGCTGACGCGGGACTATTTCGACGAACAGGGCTTCACGGAGATCGAAACCCCGATGCTGGTCAAGCCCACGCCGGAGGGCGCGCGCGACTATCTGGTGCCGAGCCGCGTCAACGCGGGCCTCTTCTACGCGCTGCCGCAGTCGCCGCAGCTGTACAAGCAGCTCTTGATGGCCGGCGGCGCGGATCGCTACTTCCAGATCGTGAAGTGCTTCCGCGACGAGGATCTGCGGGCGGACAGGCAGCCGGAGTTCACGCAGGTGGACCTCGAGATGTCCTTCGTCGACGAAGACGATGTCATGGCCGTGCAGGAGGGCTATCTGAAGCGCGTGTTCAAGACGCTTTTGGGCAAAGAGATCAAGACGCCGCTGCCCCGCTACGGCTACCACGAGGCGCTTGAGCGCTTCGGCAGCGACAAGCCCGATACGCGCTTCGGCTTCGAGCTCGTGTGCGTGAACGAGGCGGTACGGGACTGCGGCTTCCGTGTGTTTGCGGACGCGGTGGCGGCCGGGGGCGACGTGCGCGGCATCAACATAGAGGGCGGCGCGGCGCGTTTGAGCCGCAAGGACGTGGACAAGCTGCAGGAGGACATCAAGGCCTACGGCGCGCGCGGGCTCGCGTGGATGCGCGTGGGCGCGGACGGGATAAGCGCCTCCTTCGGCCGCTTCCTCGGCGAGGCGGAACAGGGCGAGTTGACGAAATTGTTTTCCGGTAAACCCGGCGACCTGATCCTTCTCGTCGCGGGCAAGCGCAAGGTCGTCTTTGACAGCCTCGGCTTCCTGCGGCGCGAGATCGCGGGACGCTTCGGCCTGCTCGACGACACGCGCGGCGAGCTGCTGTGGGTGGTCGATTTTCCGCTCCTTTCCCGCGACGAGGAAAGCGGGCGCTTTTCGGCGATGCATCACCCCTTCACGGCGCCCAAGGCGGAGGACCTCGAGCGCCTCGACACGGATCCCGCCGCCGTGCGGGCCAGGGCCTACGACATCGTGCTGAACGGCGTGGAACTCGGCGGCGGCAGCATCCGTATACACGACCGGGCCCTGCAGATGAAGATGTTTGAGATACTCGGGCTTTCGCGCGCGGAGGCGGAGAGCAAGTTCGGCTTCCTGCTCGAGGCCTTCCGCCACGGCGTTCCGCCGCACGGCGGCTTGGCCTACGGGCTCGACAGGCTGGTCATGCTCCTGCTCGGCGAGCGGAGCATACGCGAGGTCATGGCCTTTCCGAAAAATCAGGCGGCCGTCTGCCCCGTGAGCGACGCGCCCGGCGAGGTTTCGCGCGAGCAGCTTGCGGAGCTCGCGCTCATAAGGGAATGAGGATTGGCGTGTTCGGCGGCAGCTTCGATCCCGTGCACAACGCGCACCTCGCCGTCGCGGAGCGCGCGTTCGCGGCGGCGGCGCTCGACAGACTGCTGTTCATGCCCGTGCACGATCAGCCCTTCAAGCGCGGCGCGGGTCTGAGCGCGGGCGCGCGCCGGATGGATATGCTGCGCCTCGCGACGCGCGGCGACGCGCGCTTCGGCACGGCGGACACGGAGCTTGCGCGCGGGGGCGTGTCCTATACGATAGACTCACTCAGAGCCATACGGGACGAGGGCGCGGCCGGGGACGAGATCTTCTTCCTGCTCGGCGCGGACATGCTGCTCATGCTCGAAAAATGGTACGAGGCGGACGCGCTTCTGCGGGAGTTTTCCTTCATCGCGGCGTACCGTCCGGGCAGCGACGCGGGCGAGGTGCGGCGCTGCGTCGCGGGGCTGCGCCGGCGCTTCGGAACGCGCGTGATCCTGCTGGACAACGCGCCGATGGATCTGTCCGCCTCGGAGGTGCGCAGGCGCGTGCGGGCGGGGGAGAGCATAAAAGGCCTTGTTCCCGCCTCGGTGGGAGAATACATATATGAAAACGGACTGTACGGATCCTGAAACGCTCAGGGCGCTGCTCGGCGAGAAACGGGCCGCGCACGTGCTGGGCACGGCGCGTCTGGCGGAGGAACTCGCGGCGCTCTACGGCGCCGACGCGGAAAAGGCACGGACGGCGGCCCTGCTGCACGACCGCTTCAGAGGCGCGTCCGATGCGGAGCTCGACGCGCGGATCGACCGCTACGGCCTTCCGCCCGCGCTGAAAGGCAACGCCAATCTGTCGCACGGCCGGATCGCGGCCGCGTGGATGGAGCGGGAGCTCGGCATTGCGGACGCGGAGCTCCTGGACGCGGTGCGCTACCACACCACGGGCCGCGCGGATATGTCAAAGCTTGAAAAGATCCTGTACGTGGCCGACGCGGCGGAGCCCACGCGCGAGCACGAGGGGCTTGCCGCCCTGCGGGAGGCCGCGCGGCGGGATCTGGACGAGGCCTGCCTCACGGCGCTCGAAAACACCCTGCGCCATCTGCGAAAAAAGGGCATCCGGCCGGACGCGGACTCCCTGCGCGCGCGCGACCGGTTTGCGGATTTATGCGCGCGGCGCGGCGCGGACGGGGCGCGGCCCGAAGGATTGAAGAGAGAAAGGGGAAACCGCTTGGACAGCAAAGAACTGGCGCTCGGCGCCGCGGAGGCACTCCGCCAAAAGAAGGGGAGCGATATCGTCATCCTGGATATCGCCGAAAAATCCTCCTTTGCGGATTTCCTCGTAATCGCCACCGGCAACTCCGTGCGGCAGGTCGGAAGCCTCGCGGACGACGCGGAGAAGGCGCTTTCGGCGTGCGGCGCGACGCTCGGGCACATCGAGGGCAAGCCGGAATCGGGCTGGGTGCTGCTCGATTACGGCGACGTTATTGTCAATGTTTTCACGAAGGGACAGCGGGATCTGTACCGGATCGAACAGATCTGGGGCGACGGGAGCCGGATCGAGCCACAGGAGGTGTGAATATGACGGAACGCAGAGCGGAACACGGCTACGATTTCGATGCGATTGAGAAGAAGTGGCAGAAACACTGGGCCGACGAAGGGCTTTTCAAGACCCGCGAGATCCCGGGCGCGGAAAAGTATTACCTGCTCGAGATGTTTCCCTACCCGTCGGGCAAGCTGCACATGGGTCACGTGCGCAACTATACCATAGGCGACGTCGCCGCACGCCACCGAAAGATGCGGGGCCTGAACGTGCTGCATCCCATGGGCTGGGACGCCTTCGGCCTGCCCGCGGAGAACGCGGCCATCGGGAAGGGCATACACCCGAACATCTGGACGCGCGACAACATGGCGGAGATGCGGGAACAGTTCAAGCGGCTCGGCATCTCCTACGACTGGGATCGCGAGGTCGCGACCTGCGACCCCGCGTACTACAGGTGGATGCAGTGGATCTTCATACAATTCTTCAAGAAGGGGCTGGCCTACAAGAAGAAGAACCCCGTCAACTGGTGCCCCTCCTGCGAAACGGTGCTCGCGAATGAGCAGGTCGTCGACGGCGCCTGCGAGCGCTGCGGCGCCGCCGTGGGCAAGAAGGAGCTGGACCAGTGGTATCTGAAGATCACGGACTACGCGGAGCGCCTGCTTTCGGACCTGGACAAGCTCGAAGGCTGGCCCGCCAAGGTCAAGCTCATGCAGAAGAACTGGATAGGCAAGAGCACGGGCGCGGAGGTCGATTTTCGCATCGCGGGCTCGGACAAAACCCTGCGCATATTCACCACGCGGCCCGACACCCTGTTCGGCGCGACCTACATGGTGCTGGCGCCGGAGCATCCCTTCGTGCGAGCGCTCACGGCGGGCGGGGCCTACGAGGCGCCGGTCCGCGCCTTCCTCGACAAGCTGCAATACCTGTCCGACATAGACAGAACGGCCGTCACGCTCGAAAAGGAGGGTCTTTACATCGGGCATGACGCCATCAATCCGCTGAACGGCGCGCGGATCCCCATCCACATCGCAAACTACGTGCTGGCGGACTACGGCACGGGCGCGATCATGGCGGTGCCGGCCCACGACCAAAGGGACTTCGAATTCGCCGTGAAATACGGCCTCGACATCATCCCCGTCATCGCGCCCGCCGACGCCGCAATCGACGTGAACGACCTGAAGGAAGCCTTCACGGCCGATGGCCGCATGATCAACTCCGGCGACTTCGACGGCCTGCCGAACAGGGAGGCGGGCGAAAGGATCACGGCCTTCCTCGAGGAGAAGGGCCTCGGCGTCGCCTCCGTGAACTTCCGCCTGCGGGACTGGCTCATCTCGCGGCAGCGCTACTGGGGAACGCCCATCCCCATGATCCGCTGCGAAGCCTGCGGCTGGGTCCCCGAAGACGAGGAAAAGCTGCCCGTCCTTCTGCCCACGGACGTCGCCTTCACGGGCAAGGGCGAATCGCCGCTGACGACGAGCAAGACCTTCCGCGAAACGCGCTGCCCCTCCTGCGGCGGCCGGGCGGAGCGGGAAACCGACACGATGGACACCTTCCTCGACTCGTCGTGGTACTTCCTGCGCTTCTGCGACGCGCACAACGAGAAGGAGGCCTTTTCAAACGAAAAAGCCGCGTACTGGATGGCGGTGGACCACTATATCGGCGGCGTTGAGCACGCGATCCTGCATCTGCTCTACGCCCGCTTCTTCACGAAATTCCTCCGCGACATCGGCAAAAGCCCCGTGGACGAGCCCTTCACCCGGCTGCTGACGCAGGGAATGGTGTTGAAGGACGGCAAGAAGATGTCGAAGTCCGTCGGCAACGTCGTTTCCCCCGAGGGGATCGTGAACAAATACGGCGCCGACACGGTGCGGCTCTTCATCCTGTTCGCGTCCCCGCCCGAAAAAGAGCTCGAATGGTCCGACGCGGGCGTGGAGGGGAGCCACCGTTTCCTGAACAGGGTCTACCGGCTCGTAAGCGAGCTCGCGGACACGGTCAAGACCGCGGACGCGGACCATGAGGCCGTCACCGAGGCCGACAAGGAGCTCGACTTCGCGATGAACCGCGCGATCAAAAAGGTGTCGGACGACATCGGCGGGCGCTTCGGCTTCAATACCGCGATCAGCTCCGTCATGGAGCTGGTGAACGCCCTCTACAAGTACAAGGAGCTCCCGCGGACGAACGCGGGCCTGCTCCGGGCGGTCGTGACGAATCTGATCCTGCTCCTGTCGCCCTTCACGCCGCATATCTGCGAGGAAATGTGGCGGCTCACGGGCCACGACGCCTCGATTTGCGGCGCGCGCTGGCCGAGGCTCGACGAGGCCGCGCTGGCGCGCGACAGGACGGAGATCGTCATACAGATCAACGGCAAGGTCAAGGAGCGGATAGAGGTGGAGAGCGGGCTCGCGG
>JAITLA010000224.1 GCA_031278145.1 Eubacteriales Family XIII. Incertae Sedis bacterium | reverse complement strand
AAATACCTGGTCTGCAACGGGGACGAGGGCGATCCGGGCGCCTTCATGGACAGGAGCGTCATGGAGGGCGATCCGCACAGCCTGCTCGAAGGCATGCTGATCGGCGCCTTGGCCGGCGGCGCGACAAAGGGCTATATCTACGTGCGCGCGGAATATCCCCTCGCCGTGGAGCGGCTCACGAACGCCGTCCGCGAAGCGCGGCGCTACGGCCTTCTGGGCGAGCGTATCCTCGGAACGGATTTCTCCTTCGACATCCAAATCAACAAGGGCGCCGGCGCCTTCGTCTGCGGCGAGGGCAGCGCCCTCACGGAATCCATAGCGGGCAGGCGCGGCATGCCGCGCGTGAAGCCCCCGCGGACCGTGGAACACGGCCTCTTCGGAAAGCCCACCATCCTGAACAATGTGGAAACCTTCGCGAACGTACCGTTGATCATTCGAAACGGAGCGGATTGGTACAGGCAACTCGGCACGGAGAAAAGCCCCGGCACGAAGGCCTTCGCCCTGACCGGAAACATCGCGAACACGGGCCTGATAGAGGTGCCCATGGGCATTACGCTGCGTGAGATCATCTTCGACATCGGCGGCGGCATGCGTGACGGAAAGGCGTTCAAGGCGGTCCAGATCGGAGGGCCGTCCGGCGGTTGCCTTACGGAAAAGCACTTCGATCTGCCGCTCGACTTCGATTCGCTGCAGCGGGAGGGTACGATGATCGGCTCGGGCGGGCTCGTGGTGATGGACGAGGATACTTGCATGGTGGAGGTCGCACGCTTCTTCATGAATTTCACGCAGAAGGAATCCTGCGGAAAATGCGTCCCCTGCCGGGAGGGCACGCACGTGATGCTCGAAATGCTGAACGACATCACGGAGGGGCGTGGCACGGAGGAACAGATCGATACCCTGCTCGAGCTGGCCGACACGATAACGCATACGGCGCTCTGCGGCCTCGGCAAGACGGCCGCGTCGCCCGTGGTCAGCACGATACGCCAATTTCGGGAGGAATACCGCGCGCACGTGGTCGAAAAGCGATGCCCGGCCGGCGTCTGCCAAGCGCTGACGGCGCTCCGCATCGACCCCGAGGCCTGCAAGGGCTGTACGAAATGCGGCAGGATATGCCCCGTCGGCGCGATTGCGGGCAGTCCGAAAAACGCGCACGTCATCGACGACGCCCTCTGCGTCAAATGCAGAGCCTGCATGGACGTCTGCCCCTTCGGCGCCGTATCGCTCGCAAAATGACGGCAGGCGGAACCCCGGGAAAGGAAACGCGCCATGGACAAAAACCACATTCTGATCAACGGGCGGAAAACGCCCTATACGGACGAGGCAAACCTCCTCGCGATCCTGCGCGGCGCGGGGATCGAGCTGCCGACCTTCTGCTATTATTCGGGGCTTTCCGCCTACGGCGCGTGCCGCATGTGCATCGTGGAGGACGCGCGCGGCGGCATCCTTACCGCGTGCTCCGAGCCACCGCGGCCCGGGCTGGAGATAAAAACGCACACGCCGCGGCTTCTGCGCTATCGAAAGAACATCCTGTCCCTGCTCCTGTCCTCGCATTCGCGGGAATGCACGACCTGCAGGAAGAACGGACGCTGTCGGCTGCAGGACATGACCGCCCGCTTTGGCGTCCGCGAGGTCCGCTTCGACAGGAGCAATGCGGCCCACAAGGACGAATACGCCATCGATCTCTCGAGCCCGTCCATCGTGCGCGACCCGAACAAATGCATACAGTGCGGCGACTGCGTCAGGATGTGCAACGAGAAACAGAACGTCGGCGCCGTCGATTTCGCGCTGCGCGGCTACGAGCTCATGGTCTGCCCGGCCTTCAACGCGCCCATCGCCGACACGGACTGCGTCGATTGTGGCCAGTGCGCGGCGGTGTGCCCCACGGGCGCCATCACGATACGCAACGACGGCACGGCCGTGTTCGAGGCGATCAACGACGGGAACAAGCGCGTGGTCGCGCAGATCGCGCCGGCCGTCCGCGTGGCCTTCGGTGAGGAATTCGGGCTCGCGCCCGGGGTGAACGCCATGCCGCTGATCATCTCCGCGATGCGCAAGATCGGCTTCGACGAGGTATACGACACCTCCTTTTCGGCGGACCTCACGATCCTCGAGGAAGCCTCGGAATTTCTGGAACGCCTGGAGGGCGGCGGAACGCTGCCGATGTTCACCTCCTGCTGCCCGGCCTGGGTCAAATACGTCGAAAACAAGCGCCCGGAGATCCTTCCGCACATCTCCGGCTGCAAGTCCCCGCAGCAGATGTTCGGCGCGACCTTCAAGGCATACGCGAAAAAGCGCGGGGACGGCGGGGAAACGGTCGTCGTTTCCGTCATGCCCTGCACAGCCAAGAAGGCGGAGGCGCTGCGGCCCGAATTCGCGCGGGACGGGGTGCGCGAGGTCGATTACGTGATCACCTCGCAGGAGCTTGCCGATATGATACGGCAGGCGGGCATCCGCTTCGACGAGCTGGCGCCGGGCGCGCCGGATGTGCCCTTCGGGACCTATAGCGGCGCGGGCCTTATCTTCGGCGTGACGGGAGGCGTGACGGAGGCGGTCATGCGGAAGATCAGCCGCGACAAGAGCTTCAACGCGCTCGAAAGCATCAAATTTTCGGGCGTGCGCGGTTTCGAGGGCCTGAAGGAATTCGAGCTGCCTGCGGCGGACGGCCCTTTGCGGATCGCGGTGGTCAGCGGCCTTCGGAACGCGGACGAGCTGATCGCGCGCATCGAGTCCGGCGAAGCGCACTACGATTTCGTGGAGGTCATGGCCTGCCCGGGCGGCTGCGTCAACGGGGCGGGGCAGCCCTTCCACCGCGACTGGGACAAAAAAGAACGCGCGCGCGGCCTCTACGCCATCGACGATCAGACGGCGATTCGGCATTCCGACGCCAATCCATTCGCGAAGCTGATCTACGACGAGGTGATCGGCAATCGCGCGCACGAACTGCTGCATGTGCATTATGCGGCGCGCGAAACGCGATGAACGGGCCAAAAGCGATAAAAGCCTATGTCAGCGTTTTTGCGGACGCCGCGCGGTGGACGGCGGAGCGCGTACACAAAGGAGGGCGCCATGAGAACGGAGGAAGGCATCGTCATTGAAAAAGCGGGCGACACGGCCCGCATAAGGGTCGGCAGGCACAGCGAATGCAAAAGCTGCGGCGCTTGCCCGGGGAACGACGCCGCGATCATCCGCGTGAAAAACCCCATCGGCGCGGACGCGGGACAGCGGGTGCTGTTTGAGGCAAAGGAAACGAACGCGCTCAAAGGCGCCTTCGTCGTATTCCTGCTACCCATCGCCGCAGCCATCGCGGGCGCCGCAATCGGCGCGCTCGCGGGCGGTGCGTCGGACAGGGCTTCCCTGTGCGCAATCGCCGGCGGATCGGTCGCGTTTGCGCTCGCCTGCTTGGCGGTCAAAGGCTTTGATCGTTTCATCGGAAGACGCGAGGCCTCGCTCGCGCGGATCGTGCGCGTGATCGGCGCGCCGAGCGGAGGCAAGCAATAGGAGATGTGCGGTATGTCTTTGTCGAAAACATTTCGAGGCGGCGTACATCCCGCGGAAAGCAAGCACTTCACGCGGGACAAGCCCATAGAGAAAACACCCGTTCCACCCGTGGTCGTCATCCCCCTGATCCAGCATATAGGCGCGCCGGCGATGCCGCTCGTCAAGGTCGGGGATCGCGTGAAGAAGGGACAGCGCATCGCGGACAACGAAGCCTTCATCACGAGCGCGGTTCACGCCTCGACCTCAGGCAAGGTCGTGGACATCGCCGAATATGAAAGCGCCTACAAGACCCGGTCCCCCGCCGTCGTCATCGAAAGCGACGGGCGGGACGAATGGGCGGAGGGGATTCCCGCGCGGCGCGATTGGGAGAGCATGGATATCGCCGCGATCCACAAAATCGTTCGCGAGGCGGGTATCGTGGGGCTGGGCGGCGCGAATTTCCCGAGCCATATCAAGCTCTCCTACGGACCCGAGCGGCACATAGACACCTTCATACTGAACGGCGCGGAATGCGAGCCCTATCTGAACGGGGATTACCGCGTGATGCTGGATTGCACGGACAGATTGGTATCGGGCCTGCGGATTGCGATGAAATCCCTGAACGTCACGCGCGGCGTCGTCGGCATCGAGGACAACAAGCCGGAGGCGGTAAAGGTGCTGCGGGAGGCGCTTGCGGGTACGGACGTGACGGTTCGGGCCGTGCCGACGAAGTATCCGCAGGGCGCGGAGCGCATGCTGATCAAGGTGCTCACGGGGCGGGAGATCCCGGCCGGCAAGCGGCACGCGGACATCGGTGTCGTCGGCATGAACGTCTGCACGATCCTGGCCGTCGCCAACGCCGTGATCGACGGATATCCCTTGGTGGAACGCGTCGTCACCGCGGCGGGCGACGCGATCCGCGAGCCGAAGAACCTTCTGGTGCGGATCGGGACGCGCTTTCGCGATGTCATAGACTGCTGCGGCGGCTTCCGAAAGCCGCCGGAGAAGATCGTAAGCGGCGGGCCGATGATGGGCTACGCGCAGGGCTCTCTCGATGTCCCGGTCGTGAAGGGCGTTTCCGGCATACTTGCGCTGACGGAGGACGCGCTGTGCCCCGAGGAGGCGGAATCGGCTTGCATCCGTTGCGGCAGATGTGTTTCCGTCTGCCCCATCGGGCTCGTCCCGAGCATGCTCAGCATTCTCGGCGAGCGCGACAAGTACGAAGAAGCGAAGGAGCGGTACGGCCTTCTGAATTGCATCGAATGCGGTAGCTGCGCTTACGTCTGCCCGGCGAAGCGGAACATCGTGCAATACATCCGGTATTCCAAGGAGCGGAATTGGGCGCAATCCGCCGCGCATCATTAAAGGAGGACAGGCCTTGCGGGAGCAAACGGAAGCGCGGGAGAAGCTGATCTCCGTATCGACCTCTCCTTATATTCACAGCGGTGAATCCATCTCCAAGATCATGTGGACGGTCGTTTTGGCGCTCGCGCCGGCGGCGATCTTCGGCGCAGTCTATTTCGGACCCCCCGCGCTCTTCAACATCGTCGCGTCCGTCGCGGCGGCGGTGGGAACGGAATACGCCATTCAGAGGCTGCGCAAAGTGCGGATCACGGCCTTCGACGGCAGCGCCTTTCTGACGGGGCTGCTGCTCGCCATGAGCATCTCCCCGCGCGTCCCTTGCTATATGGCCGCAGCCGGCGCGGTCATCGCAATCGCGGTCGCGAAGCAGTCCATGGGCGGCCTCGGCTTCAACATCTTCAATCCCGCGCACATCGGCCGCGCGGCGCTGATGGTTTCCTGGCCCATCGCGATGACGAGCTGGCCCGCGCTCACGACGCGGGCGGATGTCGTCACGAGCGCGACGCCGCTGGCGATCCTGAAGCAGCAGGGCTACCCGCAGCTCCTTGAGGCCTTCG
The DNA here is from genome assembly GCA_031278145.1 of Eubacteriales Family XIII. Incertae Sedis bacterium. The sequence continues at coordinate 5,729 of JAITLA010000224.1, read as the reverse complement.
GCGGGCAGTCCGCCCTGTACAAGGCGATGTTCCTCGGAACGCGGAACGGCAGCATTGGCGAAACCTGCACGCTGCTGTTGCTTCTGGGCGGCGCTTTCGTATTGTACAAGGGATACATCGGCATTCAGACGCCCCTCTGCATGATCGGAACCGTGGGGATCCTGACGTGGATATTCGGTCCGGACGGATTCTTCACGGGGGACGGCCTCTTCCACATGATGGCGGGCGGCCTCGTGATCGGCGCCTTCTTCATGGCGACGGATATGGTGACGATCCCCATTACGAAACGGGGCCGGGCGATCTTCGCCGTGGGCGCGGGGATGATCACGACGCTGATTCGGCTGAAGGGCGGCTATCCGGAAGGCGTCTGCTATTCCATATTGCTCATGAACGGCCTGACGCCGCTGATAGACCTCGCAATCAAGCCGCGGATTTACGGAACGGGAGGGAGGAAGAGCCATGTCGGCGCATGAAGCCGTCGCGGAAAGGGCGTATACGATTCCACGGATCGCGGCAAACCTGATCTGCACCTGCCTGCTGTCGGGCGTCATACTCGCCGGCACGTATTATGTCACAAACCCCATTGCCGTCGAGAAGAACAAGATGCTGGAAAAGCAAGCGATGCAAGCGCTGGTGCCGCAGGCCGTCGATTTTGAGGCCTTGGACGACAAAGAGGCTTGGTTTGCCGCGAAGAACGGCGCGGGCACGGAAATCGCCTACGTGCTTCCCGCGCGGAACAAGGGCTACGGCGGAAGCATCCGTATGCTCGTGGCCGTCGCGCTCGATGGGCGCGTGCTCGATTACGCCATTTTGGAGAGCAACGAAACGCCGGGCTTGGGCGACGGCGCGGCAAAGGATTATTTCAAAGACCGGATCCGGGGCAAGACGGCGGACGCGCTCGTCGTCGTGAAGGATCCGTCCGATACCGTCCATGTGGACGCCCTGACCGGCGCGACGATCACATCACGGGCGGTTACGGAAGGCGTTCGGGCCGCCGCGGAGGAAGTGAGCGCCTTTGTGGGAGGGAGATAGGATGAAAGAGCTGTGGAAGATATTCAAGAAGGGGATCCTCGACGAAAACCCCATCTTCGTGCTCGCGCTGAGCCTCTGCCCCGCCCTGGCCGTCACGACGACCGTGATCAACGCGCTGACGATGGGGCTGTCCGTCATGTTCGTGCTCTCCGTCAACAACGCGGTGGTGTCGTTGACGCGACGTTTCGTGAATCCCAAGGTCCGCGTGCCGGTGTACATCACCTTCATCGCGACCATCGTCACCTTCACCCAGCTGATCCTGCAGGCCTTTTTCCCGCTCCTATACCGGTCGCTTGGCATCTACTTGGCGCTGATCGTCGTATTTGCCATCATCCTCGCGCGCGCGGAGGTCTTCGCCTCGAAGAACCGCGTGATTCCCTCGTTCTTCGACGGCTTTGGCATGGGCTTCGGCTTCACGGCGGCCATGCTGCTCATTGGGGCCATCCGCGAGCTCTTTGGCAACGGAAGCCTGCTGGGCTTCCCGATCCTCGGGGATTGGTACAGCCCGGCGCTGATCTTGATCCTGCCTCCGGGCGCTTTCATCCTGATCGGATACATGATCGGAGCGCTGAAGCTCTACGAGAGCAAAAAAGCGCTGAAGGGGGGTGACGCGCGGTGACGGCGTATTTCCTGCTCTTCGTGAGCGCGGCGGTCGTGAACAATTTCGTATTGACGCGCTTTTTGGGCCTCTGCATCTTCTTCGGCGTTTCAAGACGCCTCGATGCCTCTATCGGCATGGGGATGGCCGTCACGGGCGTCATCACAGGGAGCTCCGTGCTGGCCTATGTCGTCTACGATTTCGTGCTGCTGCCGCTCGACCTGATCTTCCTGAAAACCATCGTGTTCGTCCTGCTCGTCGCGGGCTTTGTCCAGCTGCTGGAGATGATCATCAAGAAACACGCGCCCACGCTCTACGGCATGTGGGGCATCTACCTGCTTCTGATCGCGACCAACTGCGTGGTGCTGGGCGTGCCGCTTCTCAACGCGGAATCGGGCTATGGCTTCGCGGAGAGCGTCGTCAACGCGCTCGGATCGGGCGTCGGCTTCGGGATCGCGATTGTGCTGATGGCAAGCCTTCGGGAGAAGCTGGAATACGCGGATGTGCCGAAGCCCTTGCGGGGCATGGGCGTGGCCTTCATTCTGGCGGGCTGCCTGTCCCTCGCCTTTTTGGGTTTTTCGGGAATGATCCGAATTTGACGGGAAGGGTTTTCTTACTGACTGTGGCAAGCGGCGCTTGCAATGGAGGCGGATATGCTTACGGCTTTTGTCATATTGCTCATTATGGGGTTTCTCGGAACCTTTTTCGGTTTCATACTCGCCTTTGCGAACAAGAAATTCTCCGTCGAAACGAATCCGTTGATCCATTTGGTGGAGGAAGTTCTGCCCAAGGGGCAGTGCGGCGCCTGCGGCTATGCGGGTTGCATCGCCTACGCGGAAGCGGTCGTGCTCGATCCGGCGGTGCCGCCGGACCTCTGCATCCCCGGCAAGGCGGCGGTCGCGCGGCTCGTGGCCGAGCTCACGGGGAAGGCGGCGGCGTCCGCGTCGCCGCGGCTTGCGCACATCCGCTGCGCGGGCGACGCGACGCACGCGCGCCTGCGCTTCCGCTACGGCGGGATTCGGGACTGCGTGGCGGCCTCCTATGTACAGGGCGGGCCCAAGGCTTGCAAATACAGCTGTATCGGCTTCGGAACCTGCGTGAAAAACTGCCCCTTCGGCGCGCTGCGCATGGGGGAGGACGGGCTTCCCCGCGTGGATTCCGCACGCTGTACGGGCTGCGGCGTCTGCGAGAAGATCTGCCCGAAGAAGGTCATTCGCATGCTGCCCGCAGCGCATCGCGTGCGGATCGATTGCAACTCGAACGACAGGGGCGCGATTGCGCGGAAGCTCTGCGACACGGCCTGCATCGCTTGCGGGATCTGCGCCAAGCACTGCCCCCACGGCGCGATCACCGTCGAAAACAATCTCGCCGTCGCGGATGCGCGGATCTGCGCGGAAAGCTGCACCCGCCCCCTCTGCGTCGAGAAATGCCCCACGAAGGCCATCGCGCAAGTGCCGCACGATCCATCGAAGAAAGGAGTGGGATGATGTCGAGGAACAGGATTGCCATCACGATCTCGGGAGGCTTGGTCACGCAGGTGTATTCGACCCTGCATCCAAGCGAGCTGGAGGTCGAACTACTTGAATTCGACGCCGCAAGGCGGTTGTCGCAAGAGGCTGCGGCGCGACTGTCGCAAAGGCTCGCCGATGTGGAAAGGACCTACCGCAAGCTCAGCGTGGAGGTGAACATCGGTTTGTCGGACGCGGCGGCGCAGGAGATCGATCCCCGGGACTTCGAGCCCTCGGAGAACATGGACGCTTTCCGCGTCGCCGGCTGGGATTGAGGCTTGCCGCAACCCGTTGAGAGAGGATACTATGAAAAAACAAGCCCTGCGAAGGCTTTCTGCCTTCTTCCTCGCGCTCGCCTGCGCGTTCTTTGTCGCGGGCTGCGGCACCGAGGACGCGGCGGGAACGCGAGAGGCATCCGCGCGCGTTCAAACGAACGAAACGCCACCCGAGGTCATACGCGTCGCGGCACTCAAGGGTCCGACGGCGATGGGCATGGTGAAGCTCATGCGCGACGCGGAGGACGGCGCGTCTTCGCAGAATTACGAATTCACGCTCGGCGTGATCGATGAGATCGTTCCGCGGATCACGAGCGGGCAAGCGGACATAGCCGCCCTGCCCGCGAATCTGGCCGCCGTGCTCCACAACAACACGGAAGGCGCGGTGCGGGTCTTGGCCGTCAATACGCTTGGCGTGCTGTACGTCGTCGAAAAGGGCGAGGCCGTGCATTCCGTCGCGGACCTCGCGGGCCGCACGATCCTGTCCGCGGGCAAGGGCGCCACGCCGGAATACGCGCTCGAATATGTGCTCGCGCGCAACGGCCTCGATCCGCAGAGCGACCTAAGGGTGGAATACCACTCCGAAGCGGCGGAGATCCTGCCGCTGCTGAAGCAGAGCGCGGACGGGATCGCGCTGCTGCCGCAGCCCTTTGTCGTGAGCGCGCTGCGGAATGTCGAGGGTCTGCGCGTCGCGCTGGATCTGACGGCGGAATGGGAGCGCGTGTCGGAGGACGGCAGCGAACTCGTCACGGGCGTTCTCGTCGTGCGCCGCGAATTTGCGGAGGCCCACCCGCGCGCGCTCGACGCCTTTCTTGCGGCGTATGCGGCTTCGACCGCCTTTGCGAACGAGGATACGGAGGGCGCGGCGGCGCTGATTGGCGCATACGGCATCGTGGACGCCGCCATAGCGCGGGAAGCCCTGCCGCGCTGCAACATCACCTGCGTCGCGGGAGAGGAAATGCGGCGCATGCTGTCGGGCTATCTCGCCGCGCTGTATGCGCAAAATCCGCAGACCGTGGGCGGCAAGCTGCCGGACGAGGCATTCTACCTTGCGCCCTGAAGGGCGCGGCGGAAATCCGCTGTGGAACGCGGCCGCCGTGTTCTTTTGGCTGCTCGTCTGGCAGCTCGCGAGCCTTGTCGTGGGCATGGAGATCCTGTTGCCGTCGCCGGCCTCGGTCCTGCTGCGCCTCGGCGCGCTCGCGCGCGCGCCGGAGTATTGGAGCGCCGTGGGCTTCAGTCTCGCGCGCATCACGCTGGGCTTCCTCTCCGCCTTTTGCGCCGGCACGGCCCTGGCGGCCTTGGCCCGCGCGTATCCCCCGGTCGGGAGGCTGCTCGCGCCGCTCATGGGCGCGATGAAGGCCGCGCCCGTCGTTTCCTATATCATCCTGTGCCTGCTGCTGATGCCCGCGTCGCGCCTGTCCGCAGCCGTTTCCTTCATGATGGCCCTGCCCATCCTCTATACGAACGTGCTCACGGGCCTCTTTGCCGTCGATGCGCGGCTGCTCGAAATGGCGGCCGTATTCGACGTGCCCAAAGGCAGGCGCGCGCTCTTCATCGTATTTCCGCAGACGGCGCCGTTTTTGCTTTCGGGCGTGCGCCTCGCGCTGGGTCTGTGCTGGAAGGCGGGCGTCGCGGCGGAGGTGATTGGCCTGCCGCGCGGCTCCGTCGGCGAGGGGATGTACCAAGCCAAGATCTTTGTGGACAGCGGGAGCGTGCTCGCGTGGACGGTGACGGTAATCGCCCTGAGCTTCGCGCTGGAACAGATCGGCACGGGGGGCATCGCGGCCCTGTTGCGGGCCTTGGAAAAGGCGTGAACGGACATATAAGCTTGGAGAATATCTCAAAATCCTTTGGGGGGCCTCCGGTGCTTCGCAACCTGACGCTGCGCTTTGCGGCCGGCGGGATCTACTGCATCATGGGTCCATCGGGCTGCGGAAAGACCACCCTGCTGCATATCCTCTTGGGCATATGCGCGCCGGATTCCGGCGTTCGGAGCTGCGCGCGCGGCATATCCTTCGCCCCCGTGTTTCAGGAGGACAGGCTGTGCGAGAATCTCAGCGTCGGTGGGAACATCCGCCTTGCGGCGCGCGCGGCGCTGCCCGCTCACACGCTGCACGACGCGCTTTCGGCCGTGGGCATGGGAGCTGTGGCAAGCAGTCCCGTTCATACGCTGTCCGGCGGCATGAAACGCCGCGTGGCGCTGCTGCGCGCGCTGCTTTCGGGAGGCGGCGTTCTGGTGTTCGACGAGGCCTTCAAGGGGCTCGACGACGACACCCGCCGCCGCGCGATGGACTTCACCCGCGCCGCGCGCGCGGG
>JAITLA010000177.1 GCA_031278145.1 Eubacteriales Family XIII. Incertae Sedis bacterium | reverse complement strand
TGCCATGCTGACACGGGAAAAGGAATTGTTGGAACGCGTAGAGAAGCATAAAGAGGTCATCGTATTCGGGGCGGGCCTGTGCGGTAGCGCGCTCGTGCGCTACTTGGTCGAAAAGGGATACGCGGACGGGATCTTCTGCGTGGCCGTGTCCGACAAAAACGGGAATCCCGACGACCTCATGGGCATCCCCGTCTGCGCGCTGGCGGACATAGAGGAACGCGGTGGCACGGCGCTCGTCCTGATCGCCGCCCTCGAGGGCCTGCACGCGGAGATGCGCGGCGTTCTGGCGCGGCACGGCTTTCAAAACGTCGCGGCCTTGAGCAACCTGTGTCACGCCGAGATTCGGCGCGCCCGCCCGGGCTACGGCGCCGAGATATACGCGGACATGCGCAGGATGCTGGAAAAGCTTTGCGAGATGGATGCAAGGCTGACAAGCTTGGCGTATCGGGTCGCCGAGCGGCCGGAGATCGTCGCCGTGAACACGGCGGCCTTCGGCGGATGCAAGGATCTTTACGTCGGGCGGGAAGTCGCAATCGTCGCGACGGGTGCGACGCTGAACGACTACCGGCCCATCGAGGGCGCCGTGCACATCGGCATGAACACGGCGTACAGGTATCAAAGGTGTACGCTTGATTACCTTTTCGTTCAGGATTTCAACCGCGACGCGTTCCGAGAGTATTACGGCGAAGGATATTTGAAGGAATACATACAAGACATTGCCGCGCTGCGATGCAAGAAGTTTGTCGGAATGTATTCTGAGGATTGCCCGCATAGGCACATACGGCTTTCGGAGAGCGATCTCGCCCGCGTGAACGCGGTTCGATATTTTGTCGACATCGCGCCGTCCGAGGAAATATACGAAAATATTTGCTTTCATCCGCTGATGGATTTTTTCAGCGTGGTCTTTCCCGCCGTGCACTTCGCCCTGTTCACCAATCCACGTAGGATATATCTGGTGGGCTGCGATCTGCTCGCGGACGGAAAATACAGGCATTTCGACGACGAAGGCGAAGGCTCCCGGGCGGAGGACCGGGTGTCGTCCGTGGCGGAATTTCAGAAGAATACAGCATGGCCGAAGGTCAAGGCCTTCGCGGCGCAGCACTATCCGGACACGGAGATCGTGTCCGTCAACCCGGTGGGGCTGAAGGGTCTGTTCCGGGATCTGTACACGAAATGAGGCCGTAGGGGTCGTACCCCGGGGGCGAGGACAAAGGAAGGACAAGATGTCGATTTTGATCTGCGGGGGAGCGGGCTACATCGGCTCGCACTGCGCGCACGAACTGAAGAAGGCGGGCTTCGACTGCCTGATATACGACAACCTGTCGGAGGGGCACAGGGCGGCGGTGGGTGGCATTCCGCTGATCGTCGGCGATCTTTCGGACGAGGGCGCGCTCGAGGGGGTGTTCTCGTCGCATGAGATCGAGGGCGTGCTGCACTTGGCGGCCTTCGCGCTTGCGGGGGAGAGCGTGCGGCGTCCGCTGGATTACTGGCAAAACAACGTGAGCGGAACGATCAATCTGCTGCGCGCGATGGAGCGGCGTGGGGTGAAGCATATCGTGTTTTCGTCCACCTGCGCGGTATACGGGGAACCCGCGCGCGTACCGATCACGGAGGACGAGCCGGCGGCGCCGTGCAATCCCTACGGGGAAACGAAGCTGGCCGTCGAGCGGCTGCTCGCGCACTGCGACGCGGCATACGGGACAAAGTCCGTGTGTCTGCGCTACTTCAACGCGGCGGGCGCGATGCCGGACGGGAGCCTGGGGGAGGATCACGCCTTGGAAACGCATTTGATTCCCTTGGCGTTCAAGACGGCGCTCGGCCGGAGGGAGAAGCTTCTCGTGTACGGGGACGACTATCCGACGAAGGACGGCAGCTGCGTCAGGGACTACATCCACGTCCTGGACCTTGCGGAGGCGCACGTGCGGGCGCTGCGATATCTGCTCGGCGGCGGTGAGAGCCTGAGGCTCAATCTGGGCTCGCAGGCGGGCGCGTCCGTGTTCGCGGTGATCCGCGCGGCGGAGCGGATCGCGGGCGCGAAGATTCCGTATGAGATCGCGAGAAGGCGGCCCGGGGACCCGGCGACGGCGGTGGCCTCTGCGGAGAAGGCGCGGTCTGTCCTCGGCTGGGAGGCGAAGCGCGGCGACCTCGACACGATCCTCGCGGACGCGTGGCGCTGGCACAGCGCGCACCCTTTTGGCTACGGAGACAAAGAAGGAGGCGGGGCTTGAGATACGATTGTCTGATCGTGGGCGCGGGGCTCTTCGGCGCGACCTTCGCGCGGGAGATGACGGACGGCGGGAAGCGCTGTCTGGTCATAGACAGGCGGTCCCATATCGGCGGCAACGCGCACACCGAGGAACGGGAAGGGATCCGCGTGCACCGTTACGGCCCGCACGTCTTCCACACGGACAACGAGCTTGTTTGGAAATACGCGAACCGCTTCGCGTCCTTCAACCGCTTTGTGCTCAGCCCCGTGGCGAATCACAAGGGCGAGCTGTACAACCTGCCCTTCAACATGAACACCTTTTCGCGGATGTGGGGCGTGACGACGCCTGCGGAAGCAAGGGCGAAGCTCGAAGAGCAGACGGCGCCATACGGGGGAAAGGAACCCGAGAACTTGGAGGAACAAGCGCTGTCCCTCGTGGGCCCGGACATCTACGAGAAGCTTGTCAAGGGCTACACGGAAAAGCAGTGGGGCAGACCCTGCGCGGAGCTGCCGGCCTTTATCTTAAAGCGCTTGCCGCTGCGCTTCACCTTCGACAACAACTACTTCGACCATCCGTATCAGGGCATTCCCGAGGGCGGCTACACGGAAATGATCGCCCGCATGCTCGAAGGGACGGAGCTGCGGCTCGGCGTCGATTACGCGAAGGAGCGGGAAGCGCTCTCGCGCCTCGCGGAGCGGATCGTGTTCACGGGCGCCATGGACGAATACCACGGCTATCGCTTCGGGGCGCTCGAATACCGCGGTCTGCGCTTCGAGAGCGAGGTTCTTGACACGGACAACCTTCAGGGTGCGGCGGTCGTGAACCACACGGACGCGGAAACGCCGTTCACGCGCGTCGTCGAGCACAAGCACTTCGAATTCGGGAAGGGGAATCCGAACAAGACGGTGATCACGCGGGAATACCCGGCCGCTTGGAAGCCCGGGGATGAACCTTACTATCCCGTGAACGACGAGAAAAACAACCGGCTGTATGCGCGCTACAAGGCCATGGCGGCGCAAGACAAGCGAGTGATCTTCGGGGGCAGGCTCGGCACATACGGCTATCTCGACATGGACAAGGTCATCGCATCGGCCCTCGACGCGGCTGCGGCGGAGCTCGAAAGAAGGGGGGACGCCGAATGCGGATCGCGGTGATCGGAACGGGATACGTGGGCCTCGTGACGGGGGCCTGCTTCGCGGAGATGGGCAACGACGTGCTCTGCGCGGACGCGGACGAAGGCAAGATCGAAGCCCTGAACGGGGGCGAGCTTCCCTTCTACGAGCCGGGGCTCGAAACGACGGTGAAAGACAACGCGGAACAGGGCAGGCTCCGCTTCACGACGGATCTGCCCGCGGCCGTGGCGTGGTGCGAGCTCTGCTTCATCGCCGTGGGCACGCCGCAGAACGCGGACGGGAGCGCGGATTTGCGCTGTGTGCTCGCGGCTGCGGAGGGGATTGGCCGGAGCATGACGCATCCCATATGCGTGGCGGACAAATCCACCGTGCCCGTGGGGACGGCGGAGAAGGTGCGCGACAAAATACGGGAAGAGCTCGACAAAAGAGGCCTCGACATCCCCTTCGAGGTCGTGTCGAACCCGGAGTTTCTGAAGGAGGGCAACGCGGTGAGCGACTGCATGAAGCCCGACCGCGTGGTGATCGGCACGGAGAGCGAGGACGCCGCCCTTTTGATGAAGGAGCTTTACGCGCCCTTCGTCATGAACACGGAGAACTTTCTCGTCATGGACACGGCCAGCGCGGAGATGACCAAATACACGGCCAACGCCATGCTCGCCGCGCGGATATCCTTCATGAACGAGATCGCGGGCATATGCGAGCGCGTGGGGGCCGACGTGAACAAGGTGCGCATCGGGATCGGCAGCGACCCGCGGATAGGCTATCGCTTCATCTATCCGGGCTGCGGCTACGGAGGCAGCTGTTTTCCCAAGGACGTGAAGGCCCTGATCCGCACGGCGGAGATGGCGGGTCTTCGGGCGGATTTGCTGAAGGCGGTGGACGGGGTCAACGCCGCGCAGAAGCGTGTGCTCGCGCAAAAGGTGCGGGAGCGCTTCGGAGCGGATCTGCGCGGGCGCAGCTTCGCGGTGTGGGGGCTGTCCTTCAAGCCCGACACGGACGACATGCGGGAATCCGCGTCCGTCGGCGTCATAGAGGAGCTCACGGAGGCCGGGGCCGCAATCGTCGCCTACGACCCGCGGGCGATGCGGGCGGCGGGCGCGCTCTTTGCGGAAAACGAACGGGTCCGCTTCGCGCGGAGCAAATACGAGGCGATACGGGACGCGGACGCCGTGATCCTGATCACCGAATGGAAGGAATTCAGGAGCCCGGATTTTTACGAGATGCGGGCGCACATGAAGAGCCGCGTCGTCTTTGACGGGCGAAACCAGTACGACGCGAAGCAGATGGAAAAACACGGCTTCGAGTATTATCAGATCGGCGTCGGGCGGGCGGGCGCGGCGCCTTCGGAGAAGGACGGGAAGAAAGAGGCATGAAACGAATTCTTGTGACGGGCGGCGCGGGCTTCATCGGCTCGCACCTGTGCGAAAGGCTGCTCGAAGCGGGGCACGAGGTGATCTGCGCGGACAATCTGCACACGGGAAGCAAAAGGAACATAAAGGCGCTCATGCGCAACGACCGCTTTGAATTCCTGCGCCACGACATCACGCAAACGCCGCATGTCGAAGCGGATCTCATATACAACCTGGCCTGTCCCGCGAGCCCCGCGCACTACATGCGCGACCCCGTGCGGACGCTCGCGACGAACGTGACGGGCGCGATGAACGCGCTCGAACTGGCAAGACGGGCGGGCGCGCGGATACTGCAGGCGAGCACGAGCGAGGTGTACGGGGACCCTCTCGAGCACCCGCAGAGGGAGGCGTATCGCGGCAACGTGAATCCCACGGGTCCGAGAGCCTGCTACGACGAGGGCAAAAGGGCCGCGGAAACGCTGTTCTTCGATTACAAAAGGCGGTACGGCGTCGAGATCAAGGTGATGCGCATCTTCAACACCTACGGTCCGAACATGCACGCGGACGACGGGCGCGTGGTGTCCAACTTCATCGTGCAAGCGCTGAAGGGCGCGGACGTCACGGTGTACGGCGACGGCACGCAGACGCGCAGCTTCTGCCACGTGGACGACTTGGTGGAAGGCATGCTGCGGCTCATGGAGAGCCCGGCGGACTTCACGGGTCCCGTGAACATGGGAAACCCGGAGGAATTCACCGTTCTCGAGCTCGCGAAGCGGATCGTCGAGCTTACGGGGAGCCGTTCGCGGATCGTCTTTTCGCCCTTGCCCGAGGACGATCCGAAGCGGCGCAGGCCCGACATCGGCCTTGCGAAGGAGGCCCTCGGCTGGACGCCGAAGGTGCGGCTCGAAGAGGGGCTCGGCGGGACAATCGCGTATTTCAAGGCGCTTCTCAAGGAGGATTGATTTGGAAACAAGGGAGATATTGCGCGAAATCGGGCGGCACGAAACGATGGCGATCCACGGGGCGCACGTCGTCGCCTTCGGCCTTTTCACCGCGCTGCGAACGCTGTACGGCATTTTTGCGGACCGCTTTCTCGTGACGGACCCGGCGAGCAACCCGGCGGAGATTGAGGGCGTGCCCGTGCTTCCCGCGCGGGCGTCGGGCCTCGACCCCGCGCGCACGCTCGTCCTGATCGCGACCACGGAGCTCTTTCACGAGGCGATCCGCGCGGAGCTTCGCGGGCTCGGCTTCGAGAACGTCATCGCGATGGGGGCGCGCGAAGAGCATCTGTTCATGTCGGCCTACTTTGAGAGGATCGGACGCTTTCCCCCCGCGCGGCCGGCGGGGAGGGGGGACGCGGGGGCGGACTTCCCCCTTCCCGGGGACTTCACGGTCTTTGCGGTGCGAAACCACGGGGACAAGCCGCTCAGAGAAGCGCCGCCCGCGCCCGCGTGGCTCGCTTCGATCCAGGCGGGCGCGGCGCTCACGGACGAGCGGATCGCGGCGCTCGTGGACGACGCGGGCGAGAATATCTCCGCGAAAAACAGGCGTTATTCCGAAACGACGGCGACTTACTGGGTTTGGAAGAACGCGAACCGGGCCGTGAAGGGGATATTCCACTACAGGCGCCGGCTGCTCCTGTCCCCGGCGGACGCAAGGGCTCTGCTCGCGGGGGAGATCGACGCCGTGCTCCCG
>JAITLA010000176.1 GCA_031278145.1 Eubacteriales Family XIII. Incertae Sedis bacterium | reverse complement strand
CAACGCACTCGGTTCGCACCTCGAAAAACCGCACATGGACCGATTCGGCGCGCCGACGCACGACATCGCCGCCGGACTGCCCGCCGAGACAGAAGCGCCGGATTCACGGGCTTCCGGGCGGACGCGAACAGCAAGGTGATTGCGGAGCAACGACCGGGAGAGGGTGTCCCAAAGTGTCCTGCCGCAGAACCGTAACTATCGCGCTTGCCGCGCGGATCCCGCCCGCGGTCTACGCGATTGCCGTTTCGCGCCGGTCCGCGTCCAAATAGACGATCTCCGTGCGGCCGCCGAGGAATTTTTCAATCCGGTCGGCAAGCGTTTCCGCCGCCTCGCGGAGCGTCCCGCTCCTTTCGGGGTCCACGGATTCCATGACGAGGAAGGCGTTCACCGTGTCCTCCGTGAGCATGGTCCGTTGGCTGTCGCGCCAATTCAGGCAGCGGCACACGATCTCCTCGTCGTCCTTGTAGACGATCTCTCCGGGCAGGGCCGTTTCATACGCCTCGTCGCCGATGCCGAGAAAATTCTCCTCCCCGGTCGCTGCGGTCAACAAGAGGTCGCCGACGAAGCGGTCCGTGTCCTCGCCGCCGCAGGGAAGCCCGAAGCGCAGCGAAACCGCGTTGTAGATGTCCACGAGGGGGCCTATCGGATCGACGCCCGCGCCCTTGTCCACGCGTTTCAGCAGGGCCTCGACGGAACTGCGAACGCCTTTTTTGGTCTTGAACCTTTGGTAAGCGTTCCGCCACACCGCGACGACGGGGTTTTGGCTGAACACCTCGGCGGTCAGGAATTTTTTCGCGTCGGCATTGCATTCCTCGAGAAACTCTATGATGGCGGGCCTCCGTTCCTCGTTGCCCTCCTCGGAATTGTCAATGCCCTTCGCAAGCACGACGGCGATCTCGGCTTCGGGGAATATCTCCCAAAAGCTCTCGGTAACGATAAATCTTTTCATACTCCACTTCCCAAGGATTCGTTATCCTTCCTCTGCCCTTTCGCAAGCTCCGGGCACAAGTCGTAACAAACCAGCCATCTCACCAATACCCGCGGTCTTGCCGCGGGGCGGTTTATTCCGCTCATACTGTGCGCGCGGGCGCTCATTCCCGCAAAACCGCAATACCGTCGGGATCCTCTTCGCGCAGGCCGTGGGTGGGCCGCCCCTTTCGGATCCGCTCGTCCAGAAAGGCGCGGATCTCCTTCGTGATCCGCTCGCCGGGGCAGATGACGGGAATGCCCGGGGGATAGGGCACGATCATCTGCGCGCATATCCGCCCCTCCGCCTCCCGCAGCGGAACGCGGACCCGTTCCGAGAAATGCGCGGCCCGCGGCGTCATGACCGCCGGCGGCATGGGCGGAAGGGCTTCGTCCCAAGACAGGGGCCTGCGCTGCCCCCTGTACCGCTCCGAGATGTCCCGCACGGCAAAGAGCAGTCGATCCAAATCCGCCTGCACGGTCCCGAGCCCCAGAACGCAGATCCCGTGGAAGTAATCGCCGAATTCGATCTCGATGTTGTAATCCTCGCGCAGGAGGCGGCAGAGCGCGTAGCCCTCCATGCCCAGCCGGCGCGCGGAGATGACGAGGCGGATCGGATCGTAGCCCGCGATCTCCGCCTCGCCGATCAATTCCTCGCCGAGGACCTCTATGCCGGGCAGGGCCGAAAGCGCCCGCCGCGCCGCGTCCGACATGCAAATCAGGCGGTCGAGGATCGCGCGTCCCTGCGTCGCCATGCGGCTTCTGGCCAGATCCAGGGAGGCCATCAAGAGGTAGGAGGGGCTGGTGCTCTGCGTCATCCGCAGGTTGGATTCCAGCCGGTCCGCGTCCACGCGCCCGCCCTTGGTGTGCAGGAGGGAGCTCTGCGTCAGGGAGCCCGACATCTTGTGCAGGCTCTGGCAGGCGTAATCGGCGTCGAGCGCGAGCGCGCCGGGGCCGAGCTTCTCATGAAAATACGCGTGGTTGCCGTGCGCCTCGTCGGCGATGAAGACGCCCCCTCTCGCGTGCGTCGTTTCGATCAGGCCCCGCAGATCGCAGCATACGCCGCAGTAGGACGGGCTGACCGCGAGGACGGCCTTCACGTCCGCGTTTTCGGCGCAGAGCGCGTCCAGCTTCCCCCGGTCGATACCGCCCACCAGACCCCGCTCCCCGTGTATCTCCGCAGGGATGTAGACGGGGAGCGCGCCGCTGACGATCAGGCCGAACACGACGGATTTGTGCGCGTTGCGCGGAACGAGGATCCTTTGGCCCTCCGAAACGGCGGTGCATATCGCCGCGACGATGCCGGCGGAGGTGCCGTTCACGAGAAAATAGCTCCGATCCGCGCCCCAAGCGTCGGCGGCCAGCGCCTGCGCCTCGAGAATGGGCCCGTGCGGCCGGTGCAGGTCATCGAGGCCCCGCACCTCGGAGAGGTCCATCTTGAAGATGTTTTCCCCGGCGAAATCCGTCCAGCGCGGGTCGATACCCCGCCCCATTTTGTGGGACGGGATGAAAAAGGGTGTCGGCGCCCGTGAAACAAAATCCAAAATCGCGTCAAAGAGCGGTGTTTGCCGCTGGTCTTTTCGCATATCTCGATTCTCCCTTCGCCCGCAGGCGCATTCCGTCCGTTTCGCGACGGAGCGGCTATTCATACTATACCGCCGATGCCGCGCATTTGCAAGGGGCAAATCCGCCGGAGGGAAAGAAGCCGCGCGGGGACGCGCCGCGCATTGCGGAGGCGAAACCGGGTGTCAAGAGATCCGCGGAGGACTGCCAAGCCTCGGGCCTTTTGCCTTTGAACCGCAATCGGCACATTTCGCGGAAATACGAACAGTTTTTGATGTATTGACATCCGTTTGACTATCCTTTAAACTGAAATCATAGCGGTAGAAACGGACTGCGGCCCGGCATCGGGCGCAGTTTTTCTTTCTTGGGAGTGTGACGATTATGAAACGCATTGGCACGAAAATTTTGGT